>NZ_JAGPXK010000078.1:0-436 GCF_018070675.1 Nocardiopsis sp. B62
TTCCTGCGCGAGGCGGCACGGGCGCAGGTCGCGATCGTCTACTATGCGGGTCATGGCGTGCAAGTCGACGGCCGCAACTATCTCATTCCGGTCGGTGTCGAGCTGAAGGCCGGCAGCAGCATGACGGAAGCGATGATCGACATGGATACGATCATGGCCGGCCTCGACGACCAGGTCCGTACCAACATCTTGATCGTCGATGCCTGCCGCAACAATCCGATGGCGCAGCAGGTCGCAAGCGCCGGCGGCAATCGCGCCATCGAGGGCGCCTCGGGCCTCGCAGCGCCAACGAGCCTGGGCGTCGGTGCGACGCTGGGTGCGGGCACGCTGATCGCCTTCGCCACCGCGCCGGGCCAGGTCGCGCTCGACGGTGAAGGCGCCAACTCGCCGTTCTCCGCAGCCCTCTCCCGCCATCTCGGCACGCCGGGACTTGAAG
>NZ_JAGPXK010000019.1:0-102892 GCF_018070675.1 Nocardiopsis sp. B62
CCCCCACCCCCACCCCCACAACCCGCACCGGTACCCACACCCGGGCACCGGGTCTCTGCGGTCCGGGTCAGCGGCCGCACCGCGGTGGTCCTCGCCCTGGCGAGCGCCGCCGGACTGGCCATGTTCTTCTGGCCGCTGTTCGCGGCGCCGCGGCCGGAAGCCATGGCGCACAGCGCGGACGCTCCGCTCATCTTCGTCGTCGCCATGCCGGTGCTGCTCGCCGTGGTCGCCGCCGAGATGACCTCCGGGGGGATGGACACCAAGGCCCTTGCCCTGCTCGGGGTCCTCGCGGCACTCAACGCCGGGCTGCGTCCGCTCGGCGCCGGGATGATGGGCATCGAGACGGTGTTCTTCCTGCTCGTGCTGGCGGGCCGGGTCTTCGGGCCGGGCTTCGGGTTCCTCCTCGGCGGGATCTCGTTGTTCGCCTCGGCGCTGCTCACCGCCGGTGTGGGGCCGTGGCTGCCGTTCCAGATGATCTCCTCCGCCTGGATCGGCCTGGGAGCCGGACTGCTGCCGCGCGGAGTCACCGGGCGGGCGGAGATCTGGATGCTGGTGGGTTACGGGGTCCTCGCCGCGTACGCCTTCGGCTTCGTCATGAACATGTGGTTCTGGCCGTTCACCGCCGGTGTGGACACGCAGCTGTCGTTCGTGGCGGGCGCCCCGGTCCTGGAGAACCTCCAGCGCTTCACGGTGTTCACGCTCTACACCTCCACATGGAACTGGGACACCGGCCGGGCCCTCACCAACACCGTGGCCATCCTCCTCGCCGGTCCGGCCGTGCTCGCCGCCCTGCGCCGTGCCTCGCGCAGGGCGGCCTTCGACGCTCCGGTCGCCTTCACCGCCCCTCGGCGATCCGGGTGGGCCCGCCTCAGCCGGTGATCTCACCGCGGCCGATGGCCGCCTGTCTGCGTGCCTCGACGTCGTCCACCAACAGGTCCAGCATCTCCTCGGTGACACCCAGGCCGAAGGTCCGCAGCGTGAGGATCGGCAGGGACCGCGCCATCTCCAGCATCTCCGGGGGGAGGTCGTCGAGCCCGGGGAAACCGGAGATGATCTCCTCCATGACCGGCCCTCCGACGGGGTGGGAGCGCCACTCGCCCACGGTGTTGTGCTTGGTCAGGGGGCGTACGTAACGGTCACCCTGGGTCGTGATCTCCCCGCTCAGCGGCAGGTCCCGGGAGGACGCCCCGACGGCGACGGTGTAGGTGCCCGCCGCCAGGGACCAGCGCTGGGTCCCGGGGTCCCAGACGGACAGGTCCCGGGCGGTCAGCGGGAGGGCGACCCGGATGCTCCCACCGGGCTCCAGCGCCACCTTCGCGAACCCCCGCAGTTCGTGCCGGGGCCGGGTCGGGTGGTCCTGCTCGACCCCCGTGTACAGCTGGGCGACCTCCTGACCGGACCGTTCCCCGGTGTTGGTCACGGTGAACGACACCGTCCACGCGCCGCCACCGTCCGGGACCACCTCCAGTTCCGAGTAGGCGAAGGTCGTGTAGGTGAGGCCGTGCCCGAAGGGGTAGGCGACCGGGACGCCCAGGGTGTCGAAGTGGCGGTAGCCGACGAAGACCCCCTCGCCGTGGCGGACCACACCGTGCTCGCCCGGGAAGTTGAGGTAGGTGGCGTGGTCGCTCAACCGGACGGGGATCGTCTCGGTGAGCCGCCCCGAGGGGGAGACGACTCCGGTCAGCACGTCCACGACGGCCGCCCCGCCCGCCTGGCCGAGGAGCCAGCCCTCCACCACCGCGTCGGCCTGGTCCCGCCACTCGGCCACCGACACCACACCACCGTTGGACAGAACGACCACCACCCGCTCACTGACCTCGCGCACCCTCGTGAGAAGCTCCAGCTGCGCCGCGGGCAGGCTGATCGTGGTCCGGTCATAGCCCTCGGACTCGTCGGCCTCCGGCAGCCCGAGGAAGAGCACCGCCGTGTCGGCCGCGCCCGCCGCCGCCACGGCCTCCTCCACCAGCGCCGTGTCGGCGGTCCCGTCCAGAGTGAACCCGGCTGCGAACCGCACGTCCGCCAGCGCGCGCTCGAACCCCTCCAACGCCGCGTGCACCCTGGTCGGCACCACGCGGGAGGAGCCGCCGCCCTGGTACCGGGGCGTCCGGGCGAACTCGCCGATCACCGCCACCGAACGGTCCGCCGCCAGGGGCAGGACGCCGCCCTCGTTCTTCAACAGCACCAGCGCCTCACGGGCGGCCTCCCGCGCCAGCGCGTCGTTGGCCTCGTGCTCCAGCGGACGCGAGGTGTCGGCGGACACCCGCGCCTGCAACCGCCTCAGCCGCTCCACCACGGTGTCCAGCACGGACTCGTCCAGCTCACCGCGTTCCACCGCCTCCACCACGGCCTGGTCGGTCCCGCTGGGCGGCATCTCCAGGTCGAGCCCCGCGCGCACCGCGGCCACCCGGTCCACCACCGCGCCCCAGTCGGAGACCACCACGCCCTCGAACCCCCACTCCCCGCGCAGGAGGTCGGTGAGCAGCCACGGGTCCTGGCTGGTGTGCACGCCGTTGAGCCGGTTGTAGGAGCTCATCACCATGGCGGGCGCGGTGGTGCGGACGACCTCCTCGAAGGCGGACAGGTAGACCTCCCGCAGGGTGCGGTCGTCCACCTCGGCGCTGATCCGGTGCCGGTCGGTCTCCTGGTTGTTGGCGGCGAAGTGCTTCACGCATGCGCCGACCCCCTGCGACTGGACGCCCTCCACCAGGGCGGCGGCGATGCGCGCCGTGACGTGCGGGTCCTCGGAGACGTACTCGAAGTTGCGGCCGCACAGGGGCGAACGCTTGATGTTCATGCCCGGGCCCAGGACCACGTCCACGCCCTGCGCGCTGGCCTCCCCGCCCAGCGCCGCGCCGACCCTGCGCACGAGGTCGGGGTTCCAGGTCGCGCCCAGGCCCACGGCGGGCGGGAAACACGTGGCAGGGACGCTGCCGCCGATGCCGAGGTGGTCGCCCTCCTCTGGCTGGTGCCGCAGTCCGTGCGGTCCGTCCGCCAGGTGCAGGGGGCGCAGCACGCCCTCCACAGCGGTGCTGTGCCAGGTGTCGGAGCCGGAGGTGGCCGAGGCCTTCGCCGCGAGGTCGGGACGTGGTTGGTTGTTCATGGCCTGTCTCCCGTGGGGTCGGTGCTGCTCGTGGGGGGCGGAACGGCGATCCCGAGGTCCCTGAGGAAGGTGGTGACCACGGTCCGCATGTCGACGGAGTCCGGGTCGAGGAGCCACTGGACCTGGAGTCCGTCCTGGAGAGCGAGGAACTGTTGGGCCGCGATCCCCGGCGAGGGGTGCGACCGGTCGCCGAGGAGCCCGGCGAAGGCTGCGGTGAGGTGTTCGCGCAGGACGCGATACCTGCGCACGAAGTACTCGTGGGCGGGGTGCGCGGGGTCGGTGGCCTCGGCAGAGAGGTTCACGTAGAGCGAGACCAGACCGGGCGTGCCCGTGTTGCGCTCCACGATCCGCACGATGTTGTCGATGAGCTCCCGGTGGCTCAGGTGCTCGCCGAGGACCAGCGGGGCGTCGGCCTCGTCACGCCTGCTCAGGACGTGTATGAGCATGGCTTCCTTGTTGGGGAAGTGGTGCAGTGCGCCCGCATGGGTGATCCCCGCGTGCGCCGCGATGTCGCGCAGTGACACCGCGCGGTAGCCCGACCGCGAGAACAGTTCCGAGGCGGAGTCGATGATGCGCTGTCGGGTGCGCTCGCCCTTGCTCGGCCGGGTGGGGTCTGCGTCCGCCACTGGCGGTCTCCTCGCGGTTGGTCGCGCCACGGGTGCACCGTTGACGGCGAAGGCCCTGGTCGCTCCGAGACTACGGTCGGGGCCCCTCGTTCCTCCGGCACGCGCCCACCGCGCCGCGCCGTGTGGGGTGCAGAATCTACCAGTTGGTTAATTTGTGGCACAAGACACATGATGGTGTCGTTCCGGCCGGTGCGATCCCCGTCGACGCTGCTCCTCCGTCCCCGCGAACGTCGCGTGTCCGGACACCGTGGGGGGTCGGTGCGCCCTCCTGACGGCGGGCCCGTGGCGCGCTTGCGCTGGTGGGGGAGGGGCCGGGGCTCGGGCGACCCCGGGAAGGAGGACAACCGGAAGGAGAAGAACGTGGACGTGGACGGCGAAAGCCGGTCCTGGACGGCGACGGAGCGCATCGGGCCCCTCCCTGGTGTCGCGGAACGGGGGGTCTGTTCCAGAACACCAAAAAGGGGCCGTGCGCGCCACCTCCGATGCGTCGCCTGTGGACAACCGGACCGGGCCGAACCAGGTCTCAACCGGCCGTCGTCCGCCAGCGGGACAACCGGCGTTCCAGGACGACCAGCCCGCCGTTGAGGGTCACGCCCAGCAGCGCGATCGACAGGATGCCCGCGTACATGTCGTGGATCTGGAAGTTGAGCTGCGAGGAGTTGATCAGGTAGCCCAGGCCCGACTGGGCCCCCACCATCTCGGCGGCCACCAGCACCAGGATCGACGCGGCCCCGGCCATCCGGATCCCCGTGAAGATGGACGGCACCGCTGCGGGCACGATCACCTTGCGGAACAGGGCGAGCGGCCCGAAGCCGAGCGAGACCGCCGCCTTCACCAGCAGCGGGTCCACAGTCCGCACGCCGGTCACGGTGTTGAGCAGGATCGGGAAGGTGCAGGCGAACACCACCAGCGCCACCTTGGACGCCTCGCCGATCCCCAGGATCAGCACGAACACCGGGAGCAGCGCCAGGGCCGCGGTGTTACGGAACAGCTCAAGGACCGGCATGAGGAAGTCCGACACGGGTCGGTACCAGGCGATCAGCAGACCCAGGGGCACCGCCACCGCCACGGCGAGGGCGAACCCGGCCAGCGCGCGCGACAGGCTCGCGGACACGTGCGCCCACAGTTGGCCGCTCGACGCCAGATCGGCCGTGGCGACGAGGACTTCCGAGAGCGGCGGCAGGAACACCCGGTCGACGAGCCCCACGCGGGGGGCCGTCTCCCAGAGCAGCAGGAACGCGACGATCGCGGCCGAACGCTTGAACCACGACCAGCCGATGACCAGCAGGGGGCGCGTCGGCCGGGTCGTGGGCGGATCGGTCGGGGGAGCCGGGGGAGCGGTGGTGCGGGTGAGGGTGTCAGCCACGGTCGGCCTCCAACGGTACGGGTGCGTACTCGGACTGCTGGGCCAGCGCCACCTCATCGTGGAGCTCCTGCCAGACCCGGTTCCGGTAGCGGGCGAAGGCCGGGTCCGAACGCGGGTCCCGGCTGGCCTCCCGGTCCAGGTCGATGTCGATCACGCTCTTGATCCGCCCCGGCCGCGACGTCATCACGGCCACTCGTTGTCCCAGGTAGACGGCCTCGTCTATCCCGTGCGTGATGAACAGGACGGTCTTTGCGGTGCGTCGCCAGATGGTCCGCAACTCGTCCTGGAGGGACTCCCTGGTCTGGGCGTCCAACGCCGCGAAGGGCTCGTCCATGAGCAGTACCTCGGGGTCGAAGGCCAGGCTGCGGGCGATCGCCACCCGCTGCCGCATACCGCCGGAGAGCTCGTGTGGGTAGCGGTCCGCGAACCCCTCCAGACCCACAAGGGACAGGTACTCGCGGGCGCGCGAGGCCCGGAGGGACCGGGCCAGCCCCTTGGCCTCCAGACCGAACTCCACGTTGTCCTGGGCGGTGCGCCAGGGCAGCAGCGCGTACTGCTGGAACACCAGGCCCCGGTCGAGCCCGGGCCCCTCCACGGGACGCCCGTCCAGGAGGATCCTCCCGCCGCTGGGCCTCGTGAGCCCGCCCAGCAGATCGAGCAGGGTGGACTTCCCACAGCCGCTGGGACCGACCAGGGTGAGGAACTCACCCTCCGCCACGTCCAGGGTGACGTCGGCCAGGGCGGTCAGGGGCGGGCCCGGCCTCCCCCTCGGGTCGCGGACGGGGAAGGTCCGCCGGACCCCGTCCAGCCGCAGCTTGGGGTGGTCGCTCATGCGTCCTCGCTCTCGGTCGGTCCGCTCGCGGGCTCGCCGTCGGGGCCCGCGTCCTCGGGGAAGGTGCCGTTGTGGAACGGGTTGAACTCGTTGGTGTACAGCTCGGAGGCCTCGACCGAGCCCTCGGGCAGCTCTCCGTTGCGGTCCAGCCACTCCAGCCAGATCGCGAACTCCTCCTCGGTGATGACCCCGCCCGGCCCGGCCACGCCGCTGCTCCGCCAGTACTGGATGACCTCGGCCGACTCGTTGCGGCCGCGCTCCTCGACGATGCGCGCGAACCGGTCCACCACCTCCTCGCGCGGGGTGACCTGGGACCAACGGATGGCGCGGGCGATCCCGCTGACCAGGGTGAGGGTGGCGTCGGGGTTCTTCTCGACGAACTCGTCGCGCAGCACCAGGGACCCGTAGCTGAAGGTCCCGTACAGACCCTCGTCGGTGAAGAGCGGGCGGATACCGCCGCGTTCCAGGGCGGTCTCGCGCAGGATCCCGCCGAGCGTCGCGACGTGGACCTGCCCGGCCCGCAGGGACTGCTCGGTGTTGGCGGGCGGCACGACCGTGAGCTCCACCCGGGCGATCTCGTCCTCTGCCAACCCCTCCCGCGCCAGCCACTCGCGGACCACGAACTCGTGGTGGGCGCCCAGGGTGTTCATCGCGACCCTCCGGCCGACGAGGTCCTCGGCCCGGGTGATGTCGCTGTCCTCCAGGACGTAGTAACCGCTGAACGCCTCCTCGTCGGACCCGTAGTAGGACACGACGGAGGTGATCGGGGACCCGGCTGCGACCAGCTTGGCGATCGCCCCGTTGAAGGCCCCGCCGACGTCGGTGTCGCCGGTTGCCACGGCCTGGATGTCCTGGGGCCCGCTGGTGGTGTCGCCGATCCACTCGAGCTCGATGCCGTCCAGGTAACCGAGGTCGGCGGCCAGCTCGGGGAAGACCACCGAGCCGGCGGTCCCCTGGTACCGCACGACGGCCGCGTCCGGGTCGCTGGCCGAACGGTCCGGGGTACCGCAGGCGGCGGCCAGGGGCAGGACGGCCCCGGCCGAGGCGGTGTAGCGCAGAATGTCGCGTCGTGTGTGCATGTGTGCCTCCGGAGAACGGCGGGCCGCACGCGTGCGACCCGCCGTCGTCGTGGGGGTGTGCTGCGGTGGGGCGGGCCCGCCGGGGCCCGGGGGTCAGAGCGCCGGGGTGTACTCGCTGGAGTCGCCCACCAATGAGCGGCTGGGGCTGCCGTCGACACCCTTCGGGACGTCGCCGCCCACGGTGATCCGGTGCAGGCGGCGGGCCTGGTCGTCGTAGTCGGCCACCGCGTAGTGCTGGGTGGCGCGGTTGTCCCACACAGCCACGTCCCCCTCGCGCCAGCTCCACCGCACGGTGTTCTCCGGGCGGGTGACCCGCTGCTGGAGGAGTTCGAACAGAGCGGTGAAGTCCCGGCTGCTCAGACCGGAGAAGTGCTGGGCGAAGTGACCGAGGAACAGGGCCCGCTCACCGGTCTCCGGGTGGACGCGCACCACTGGGTGCTCGGTCCGGTACAGCGTCGAGACGAACTCCTCGCGGTACTTCCTCAGCTCACCGTTCACCTCGGTCCTGGGAGTGGAGGCCGCGTAGTCGTAGTCGTTGGTGTGCACCGCGCGCAGGCCGTCCGCGAGCGCCCTGAGCGGCTCCGGGAGGTCCTGGTAGGCGGTGGCGGTGTTGGCCCAGGTGGTGTCCCCGCCGTACGGGGGCAGGCGGATCGCGCGCAGCACGCTGGCCTGCGGGGGCCGGTCGACGAAGGTGACGTCGGTGTGCCAGCTGTTGGCCTTGCCGCGCTCGGAGTCGATGGGCAGGACGTGGTGCTCCTGACCGAACACCCGGCCGGTGGTGGGGTGCGGTGTGGTGAGCGGGCCGAGGAGGGAGGCGAATCCGGCCTGGGTCTCGTCCGTCAGGTGGTGCTGGTCGCGAAAGAAGATCACCTTGTGCGCGAGCAGGGTCTCGCGGACCCGCGCGACGGTGGCCTCGTCGAGGTCGGGGCCGATCTCCACGCCGGAGATCTCGGCTCCGATCCGTCCGGCGACGCGTCGGACGCTCAGGTCCGTGGTGGTGGTCACGTTGGTGCTCCGTTCTGGCAGCGGGTGCGCGGCGGTCACCTCACGCGTTCGGTCGCGGTCCGTTCGCGGCGGGTGACTTGAAGGTAGGGCCCTCACACGATCAAAGTCAACCAAATAAGTAGGAAAACCATGAATAGGCAGATGGGGAGGTCAGAGGGGTTGGAGGTCGTTCAAACGCCGTTCACACCGGACACCGAAACGTCATGCTGGCCGCCCCCGTGGCCGGCGGCTCCGCTACGGTCGGACCGATCCCCAGACCCCCGAAGAGAGGGCCACCGATGAGCGACCACCAGAAGCGGGACCGGACCGGCGCGGACCCGACCCAGTCCTTCACCGGGCTCACCGAGAACTATCAGGCCTTCCGCCCCGACTACCCGGCACCGATCCTCGACACCCTGGGCGAGCACCTGCGCGCTGGGGCCACCGACGCCTGGCCCAGCCCCTGGCTCCTGCTCGACGTCGGCTCCGGGACCGGTATCTCCACCCGAGCCCTGCGCTCCCTCGTCGGTCCCCGGCCCCGCGTGGTCGGTGTCGAACCCGGCCGCGACATGTTCGGTGCCGCGGAGGCGGAGGGCGGCGGGGTCGAGTACGTCAACGCCCGCGCCGAGGACGTCCCCTTCCCGGACGGATCCGCCGTGCTGGTTCTCACCGCCCAGGCCGTGCACTGGTTCGACCGCCCCGCCTTCTTCGCCGAGTCCGCCCGACTCCTCGCTCCGGGCGGCACCCTGGCGGTACTCAACAACAACCGCGACTACACCGGAAGCGCGTTCGTCGACGACCACGAGGCCCTGCTGGAGAGGTACAGCCCCGGTTACGACCGCCGCTACCGCCAGTTCGACCTGGTCGGAGAGATGTCCGAGGTTCGCGGACTCGCCGGGGCCACCGAGCACACCCACCACTGGACCCGGGTGCTCACCAGCGACGAGTACCTGGGTATGGCGCTGTCCTCCAGCAGAATGGCCGCCGCCGCGCGCGAACTCGGTGAGGAACGCACCCGAGCCGAGATCAGGGCCGTCGCCGACCGCCACTTCCCCGACGGCCGGGTCGTGATCCCCTACACCACCCAGCTGGTGGTGGCCCGCCGAGTGTGAGCGGGACGCCCCTGCTGCCCGCCTTCCCGGGGTTTACGGGATCACTCCCTTCCGCTGGCCTTGGCCAGAGACGCCCCGGGGAACGCTCCCGCAGATCGGGCCCGCTCAGCGGGCCGGGCAACGACGACGGGGGAACCAGCACCCATGGCGCAGCTGATCGTACTCGGGGTGGCCGACCGCGACACCGCCGAGAAGGCGCTCGACATCGCCTCCGACCTGAACAAACAGGAACTCCTCCGGTTGGAGGACGCCGCGTACGCCTACAAGGACGGCAGGGGCCGTCCCCGCATCCACCAGACCGTCAACCTCACCGGCCACGGTGCGGCGGGCGGCGCCCTGTGGGGAACGCTCATCGGCCTCCTCTTCCTCAACCCGCTGCTCGGCCTGGCCGTCGGCGCGGGCGCGGGCGCCATCGCGGGCAGGCTGAGCGACGTCGGCATCGACGACGACGTGATCAAGGACATCGGTGCCCAGCTCAAGCAGGGCCGGGCCGCCGTCTTCCTCCTCGCCGCGGACGCCACCACCGACCGCGTCGTCGACGCCTTCCGCCCGCTGGACCCCGCCGTCATCCAGACGAACCTGTCCAAGGACAACGAGAGGGAACTCGTCGAGGCCCTCCAGGCCCAGTAGGAACCGGGCCGGACCCGAACACGGGACGCCGGGCCCTCCCACGCCGCCGACGCGGGCCACTCGCACCGGCGGCTCCCTCCGGTTGGGGCACAACGGGCCGCACCCGGCCGGACGAACCGCGTCCGTACGACGAGGAGCAGCGATGACCGGTCACGGACCCGACGACGACACCGACTTCGCCAACGCCGAGCGCGGACTGGTCGCCCGGCTCGAACCCGGCCAGATCAGGGACGGGGACGGGCGCGTGGTGTGGGACGCCGACGCGTACGGCTTCCTCGACGCGGAGTGCCCGGACACAGCCAACCCGAGCCTGTGGCGACAGTCCCAGCTGTGCGCCAAACAGGGGTTGTTCGAGGTCACCGAAGGCATCTACCAGATCAGGGGCCTGGACCTGTCGAACATGACCCTCGTGGAGGGTGACCAGGGCGTCCTGGTCATCGACCCCCTCATCTCCGCCGAACCGGCGCGCGCGGGACTGGAGCTGTACCGGGAGCACCGGGGGAACCGACCGGTCAGCGGGGTCATCTACTCGCACTCGCACGTGGACCACTTCGGCGGGGTCGGCGGGGTCACGGACGGCACCGTGCCGATCCTCGCCCCGGCCGGGTTCCTGGAGCACGCGGTGGCGGAGAACGTCCACGCGGGGCCCGCGATGGCCCGCCGCAGCCTCTACCACACGGGCTCCCACCTGGAGGCCGGGCCTCGGGGCCAGATCGGGGTGGGGCTGGGCCAGACCAGGTCGGTCGGCACCGTGACCCTCATCGCGCCCAACCGGGAGATCACCCGAACCGGCCAGGAGGAGGTGGTGGACGGGGTGCGGATCGTCTTCCAGATGACGCCAGGAACCGAGGCGCCCACGGAGATGAACTTCTACTTCCCCGACCACCGCGCCCTGTGCATGGCGGAGAACGTCACCCACAACCTGCACAACATCCTCACCCTGCGCGGGGCGCCCGTGAGGGACGCCCGGGTGTGGTCGCGCTACCTGGACGAGTCCGTGGAGATCTTCGCGCACGAGTCGGACGTCCTGTTCGCCTCCCACCACTGGCCCACCTGGGGCACGGAGAACCTGGTGGCGCTCCTGAGCCAGCAACGGGACCTGTACGCCTACCTGCACGACCAGACCCTGCGCCTGATGAACCAGGGCTACGTCGGCGCGGAGATCGCCGAGCACCTCCGGATGCCGCCCGGGCTGGAACGGGAGTGGCACACCCGCGGCTACTACGGGTCGGTCAGCCACAACGTCAAGGCGATCTACCAGCGCTACATGGGCTGGTTCGACGGCAACCCCGCCCACCTGTGGGAACACCCGCCCGAGGAGGCCGCGCGCCGCTACGTGGACTGCATGGGCGGTGTGGACGAGGTGGTCCTCCGAGCGGACGAGTACCGGGACCGGGGCGACCTGCGGTTCGCCGCCACGCTGCTCAACCACGCCGTGTTCGCGGAACCGGAGCACGCCCGGGCGCGTGCCGCCCTCGCCGGGGTGTACGAGCGGCTGGGGTTCGGCGCGGAGAACGGCACCTGGCGCAACTTCTACCTCCAGGGCGCCGCCGAGCTGCGGCGGGGAAAGCCGGAACTGCCGTCGAACCTGGGCACGGGCATGGCGGCGGCGCTGTCGCTGGACCAGCTCTTCGAGTCGGTGGCGATCCGCGTCAACGGCCCCCGGGCGTGGGAGGAGCACTTCGTGATCGACTGGGTGTTCACCGACCTGGACACCACCTTCCGGACGACGCTCTCCAACGGGGCCCTGACCACGAGGGAGAAGCCGCGCCGCGGGGAGCCCGGGCTCACGGTGACCCTGAACAAGTTCCGCCTGCTGCGGCTGCTCGCGGGCAAGGGGACCGAGGGCATGGCGTTCGCGGGGGACGGGGAGCTGTTGGACCGGCTGATGGGACTGCTGGACCGGCCGGACCCCACTTTCGACATCGTCACCCCGTGAGGAGGGCCTGCGTGCCGGGCCGGGGCCCCTGGCTCAGGCCGGGGCCCGGCCGGACTGGGCCGCGATCCCGTCCAGGACCATCTCCAGTCCGGTCATGACCCAGTCGTCGCCCCTGGTGGCCCCGTCGTCGGGGGCCGAGGCGACCAGCGCCGCCACCCTGGGGAACGCGGACAGGTCGTCGCCGCCGAGCCTCCCGCGCCAGGCCTCCCCGGGTCCGTCCCCGGGCGATTCTCGTGCGCCGCTCCCGCCCGCCGGGTCGGCGAGGGCCAGGCGGGCGCTGCCCTGGAGGTAGTGCGTGACCGTCATGATGGCGCGACCGGCCTGACCCGGTGTGAGTCGCAGGGGCTCCAGGGCGCCCAGAGCCCACTCCATCGAGGCGAGCATGTGCGGTCCGGCGGGCGGTGCCAGGGTCGCGGTGGCGGTGAGCAGCCACGGATGCGCCGTGTACATCCGCCAGTCGTGCCGGGCGAGCAGGCGCATGCGCCCACGCCAGTCCAGGTCGCCTGGGTCGGGGTAGGCGTGGCGTGAGTGCAGGGAGTCGATCATCTCCCGGAGTAGCTCCTCCTTGTCGGAGACGTGCCGGTAGAGCGACATCGTCCCCGCGCCGAGCTGCTTGGCGACACGGCGCATGGACACGGAGTCCAGTCCCTCGGCGTCGGCGAGTTCGATCGCGACCTCGACGATGCGTTCCCTGCTCAGAGCCTGTCCCGCCACACTCACCCACCCGGTTCGCCGTTGCGGTCACGCTAACACTTGCGTACGGTGTACCCACCAGGTGCGTACACCGTACTCACTCGACCAGTCGGGAACGTCATGACAACGCCGACCAGCCGTACCCACCCCCGACGATGGCTCGCCCTGGCGGTCCTCGTCGTCCCCGTCCTGCTCACCTCGATGGACATCTCCATCCTGTACATGGCCGTCCCCGCCATCACCGCGGACCTGGCCCCCACCACCGGCCAGACCCTGTGGATCCTCGACGCCTACGGATTCCTGCTCGCCGGACTCCTCATCACCGCGGGCAACGTCGGCGACCGGATCGGACGGCGGCGCCTCCTGCTCCTCGGCTCCGGGCTCTTCGGGGCGGCGTCGTTCGCGGCAGCCCTCTCGACCACCCCCGAGGCGCTGATCCTGTCCCGGGCCCTCATGGGCGTCGGCGGCGCCACCCTCATGCCTTCGACGCTCGCGCTGATCCGCGACGTCTTCACCGACCCGGACGAACGCACCCGGGCCGTCGGGCTGTGGACTGCGGGCTTCGCCGGGGGAGCGGCGCTGGGGCCGATCGTCGGAGGCGGACTGCTGGAGTTCTTTGACTGGGGATCGGTCTTCCTGATCAACGTCCCGGTCGTCGTCGCCCTCATGGCGGCGGGCGCCCTGGTACTGCCCGAGTACAGAGCCGAGCGCCCCGCGCCCCTCGACCCGCCGAGCGTCCTGCTCTCCTTCTCCGCCGTCCTTCCCATGGTCTGGGCGGTCAAGACGGCCGCCGAGGAGCTCACCGTGACCCCGGCCTGCGGCATCGCACTGTTGGCGGGGCTGCTCGCCGGGGCGCTGTTCGTCCGGCGCCAGCGGCGGCTCACCGCCCCGCTCATGGACGTGGACCTGTTCGCCAACCCGCGCTTCACCGGCGCGGTGCTCGCCGGTGCCCTCATGATGTTCTCCCTGGTCGGCATGATGCTCCACACCGCCCAGTTCCTCCAGCTGGTCCAGGGTTACTCGCCGCTGCGCGCCGCGCTCCTGCTGCTGCCCGTCCTGGCGGCGGTGGCGGTGAACTCCGCCCTCTCAGCCGGGGCCGCCCGCAGGTGGGGTCACCGGACCGTGTTCGTGGCGGGCTCCATGGTCGCGGCCGGGGGCATGCTGCTGCTCGCGCTGACCCCCACCGGCCCGCCCACCTGGTGGGTCCTGCTGGGTTCCGCGCTGGTCGGCCTGGGAGTCGGACCGGTGATCGCGCTGGCGGTGGACGTTGTGGTCGCGGCGGTCAACCCGGACCGCGCGGGCGCGGCGTCGGCGGTCTCGGAGACGGCCAACGAGTTCGGTGCCGCGTTGGGGATCGCCGTCCTGGGCACGGTCAGCGCGGTGGTCTATCGTTCCGCCGTCGGGCGAGGGCTCCCCGACGACATCCCCGGCGAAGGGGTGGAGGCGATCGGATCCAGCCTCGGCGCCGCCCTGGCCCTGGCGGAACACCTCCCGCACGCCGCGCGGGACCTCACCACGGCGGCCCGTGAGGCGTTCGTGTCGGGGATGGCTGCGACCGGGGCGGTCGGGTTCGGACTGTTGCTCGCCTTGGCTCTGGGGCTTCTTGTCCTCCTGCGACGGGAGTGACGTTCACGGGCGGGCGCGCAGACGGCGGAGCATGCGGGCGTCCTGGAACCCCACGGCCTGTGCGGCCGCCTCCGTCGTCGCCCCCTCACCCACCAGCAGCTCGGCGCGTCCCAGCCGCAGGCGCTGCTGGTACCGCAGCGGGGCCAGCCCGGTGGCCTCGGTGAACGCCCGGGTGAGAGTGCGATCGCTGACCCCGGGCGAGGCGGCCAGCGCGGCCAGGGACAGGAGGTCGGCGAACCGGGCGTCGATGGTGTCCTGCTTCCGGTGCACCAGGTCCACCGCGTGGTTCCGGAACCTCAGCACCACGCTGGCCTGGGGCTCGTCGCCGTTGCGGCGGGCGCAGACCACCATCTCCCGGGCCACGGAGGCCGCCACGGACGGTCCGTGCCACCGAGCGACCAGGTGCAGTGCGAGGTCGATGCCGCTGGCGATCCCCGCCGAGGCCACCACCCGGTCATCGGACACGTACAGCACGTCCGGCACGACCCGGGCTCGCGGATGGCGCTGGGCCAGGCGTTTCTGGAGGGAGTGGTGGGTGGTGCACCGGCGGCCGTCCAGCAGACCGGCCGTCCCGAGGACGAACGCCCCCGAGCACACACTCGCCACCGTGCCGCCATGTTCGTGGTGGGAGGTCAGCGCCTCGACCTGCGCCGGAGTGGCCAGCGGCGGGGGATCGGAGGTCCGCCATCCGGGCACGAGCACCAGGTCGTCCGGGCCGAGCCGGGGCCAGCCGACCCGCGCCCGCAGCCCGACCCCCTGGGAGGTGGGGACGTCGGGCCGCTCGGCGACATGGTGGAGCTGCACCGGTCGGCTGAGCCCGGCCAGGGTGGAGAACACCTGCGCCGGACGACGATCGGCAACGCCGCGCCGGTGCGAATCTCTGCGCTCATCCCCGAGCCCTCGCAGCTGCCCAGGGGGCGGAACAGGCACGGTCGCGCGCACCACCGGACCGATCCGGTCACGGGTCCACGGCCATGGGCCATGACAGCCCGGGACGCCGGGCCCGCGAGCCCCGGGGCGGGTCCGCGCGGACGAACCCGCCCTCCCGGATGGGCCGCCCGGGGGCGCGGACCCCGCCGTCCCAGCGGTAGGGCTCAGACCAGTCTCTTCTTGAAGCCGATGTGGCTGGGCTCGTATCCGAGGCGCTGGTAGAAGCGGTGGGCGTCCTGCCTCTTGGCGTCCGAGGTCAGCTGCAACATCACGCAGCCGCGTCCCCGGGCCTCGCGTTCGGCCCACTCCAGCAGGGTGGATCCCAGGCCGCCGCCGCGTTCGTCGGTGTGCACCCGGACCGCCTCGATCTGGGCGCGGGTGGCACCCTGCCGCGACAGGCCCGGGACCACGGTGAGCTGGAGGGTGCCGACGACCCGGCCGTTGCGGCGTGCCACCGCCAGATACTGGTGGGGATCCGCGTCGATGACCTCGAAGGCCTCCAGGTAGCGGGACAGGTCGTCGGGGGTCTCCCGGCGGGCCCCCAGGGGGTCGTCCGCGAGCAGGGCGACGATCGCCTCCACGTCGGTCTTCAGGGCGCGTTCGATGGTGAGCATGGGCTCCAACCTAGCGACCCCTTTCCGCGCGGCACAGAGGCTTGAACCGGTTCCCCCCGGTTGGTCGTGGACTCTCCCGATCCCGGGAGCGGGCAACTACAGTCGTCCCATGGACACCGAACACCTCAGCGCTCTGGCCCGCGCCATGGACGGCGACGACCCCCTGGTGGGACTCGACGCCGTGGTGCGTCTGAGGGGCGAGACCGAGCGTGCCGAGGCGGTCCTCGTGCGCCGTGCGAGGAACGACGGCGCCACCTGGGCGCGGATCGCCGAGGTCCTCGGGGTGTCGAAGCAGGCCATCCACAAGAAGTACGGCGGCCGCGGCCTGCTCGGCGACCGCGGCTAGGGTCAGCGCAGCGCGGCCACGAACCGCACCATGCGCTCCTCGAACCCCTCCACCTCGCCGAACCACACCGCGACGGAGTCCGCGCCCGACGCCGCCAGCTCACGGAACCGCGTGACCGCGCGTGCGAAGGCCTCCTCGCCCCCTGTCCATGCCATCCGCACCCCGGTGCCCACGGGGCGGCTGGTGAGCTGCCTCAGCCGGGCGCGAGCCGCACGGAGGACCTCCGGGTCCGGGTCGACCCCCTGCCACTCGTCCGCCCACGCGGCCGCTCGGCGCAGCGCGGGCTCCGAGCCCCCGCCGACCATCACCCGTATCCGCCGCGACGGACGCGGCGCGAACACGCCGTGCTCGTAGCCGTGGAAGCGGCCGTGGAAGGGCCCCTCACCCTCGAACAGGTGCCGCAGCAGCGCAAGGGTCTCGTCCGTCCGCGCGCCCCGGGTGGCGAAGTCCGACCCGATCGAGTCGAACTCCTCGCGCGACCACCCCACGCCCACACCGAGCGTGAACCGGCCCCCTGACAGCCGGTCCAGGGTGGCCACCTGTTTGGCCAGTACGAAGGGGTCGCGCATCGGCAGCACGAGGACGGACGTGCCCAACCGGACCCGTTCCGTGCGGGCCGCCAGGTACGCCAGGGTGACGAGGGGTTCGTACACGCCCCCGAAGGCGGTGCCGTAGGGCTCGGGGGGCAGGAGGTGGTCGGGCAGCCACACGGTGTGGGCGCCGAGCTTTTCGGCGCGAACGCCCAGGTCCACCAGGGCCCGCGGGGGCGTTCCCGGTGATTCGTTGGGCAGGACCACCTGGAGGCGGGGTTGGTTCGGCTCGCTCATGCGGCGACCGTATCCCCGCCGGGTCCTCGCGGGGGCCGGGCTTGGGAAACCGCCCCTCGGGGTCGGCCGAATCACCAGGCGCGGGCGGCGACGGTCAGCCGGGAGCGGACCAGATCCAGGTGGGGGTTGTCGGTCGCTCCGGGGCGGCGGGCCAGGTACACCGTGTTGAACGGCGGGTCCTCCGGTTCCAGCAGCGCCACCAGGCTCCCGTCCAGCAGCTCCCGCTCGCACAGGTAGCGCGGCAGCACGGTCATGCCCGCCCCGTGCGCCACGGCGGCGGTCACCGAGCGAAGGTCGGGGACGGTGAGTTCGGCGGAGCGGGTCAACCGCGCGCCGAACACGTGTCGCCAGTACCGACGGGCGATGGGCAGGTCGTCCGCGTAGGTGACCAGGGGGACCTCGCACAGGGCCGCGCAGCCCTGGCGCCGCACCCTGGAGAGCCCGATCCTCTCCGCCCACACGGGCGCGGCGACCAGCACGAACTCCTCGTCCATGAGCGGTTCGGTGAGGAGGGACCGGCCCCGGGGTCGGATGGTGGACAGCACCAGGTCGTGCCGCCCGGCCCGCAGCTCCTCCAACAGGTCGTCGGCGAGTCCGGTGCTCACACGTAACCGCAGACGGCCCTCGGAGACCAGGGGCGACAGCAGGGGCAGAACGCGTTCACCGAGAAGTTCGGCGGGGCCCGCCAACCGCAGGGGCGCCGTCTGCACCGAGCCGGGTTCGGCGCCGTCCCCGAACGCCACCGTCTCCAGTGCGTCGAGCGGTCCCGCGACGCGGACGGCGAGATCGTTGGCGTCCGGGGTCGGAGCCACACCGCGCGGCAGACGCTCGAACAACGCGTGGCCCAGACGCCGCTCCAGGGACCGTATCTGGGTGGTCACCGTCGGCTGTGACAGGCGCAGCAGCTGGGCCGCGGCCGTGAACGACCCCGAGCGGTGCACGGCCAGGAAGGTGCGGAGCAACTGGAGGTCCAGCGGACCTTCGGTGCGGGGAAGCATCCCGGGCGGGGGCCAACCATTGGAAGTCCTATTGCTCATCCGATGAATTCTATTGGTCGCCGTATGCCACCCGGGTCTACCCTCGGGTCCCGTGGGCCGGTCGAACACCGGCCCCACCTGCGCGGGGGTTCGCCCGTGGCGCCGCCCCGACCCGCGACCCGCACCCCACAGTCGAAAGGCCTCCCCTTTTGCAGTACGTCACGCTGAACAACGGCCTCACCATGCCGCAGCTCGGATTCGGTGTCTGGCAGGTCCCCGACGACGAGGCCCACCGGTCCGTCTCGACCGCCATCGAGGCCGGATACCGCAGCATCGACACCGCCCGGATCTACGACAACGAGAAGGGCACCGGCCGCGCCATCGCCGAGTCCGGCGTGGCCCGCGAGGACATCTTCCTCACCACGAAGCTGTGGAACGACGACCAGGGCCACGACAGGGCCCTGAGGGCCTTCGACGCCAGCCTGGAGCGTCTGGGCACCGACTACGTCGACCTGTACCTGATCCACTGGCCCACCCCGGCCCACGACAACTACGTGGAGACCTGGAAGGCGCTGGAGCGCGTGCACGCCGAGGGCCGTGCCCGGGCGATCGGCGTGTCCAACTTCACGGCGGCGACCCTGGAGCGTCTGGTGGGCGAGGCGGAGGTCGTGCCCGCGATCAACCAGATCGAGCTGCACCCCTACTTCTCGCAGTCCGGGATGCGCGCGGCCAACGCGTCCCACGGCCTGCTCACCGAGGCCTGGAGCCCCCTGGGGCAGGGCAAGGGGCTGTTGGACGACCCCGTCCTGGTCGAGCTCGGTGCCGCGCACGGCAAGACCGCCGCCCAGGTCGCGCTGCGCTGGCACCTCCAGCTCGGCAACGTCGTCATCCCCAAGTCCGTGACCCCGGCACGCATCCGGGAGAACTTCGACGTGTTCGACTTCGAGCTCACGGCCGAGGAGATGAACCGGATCGGCTCGCTGGACCGCGACGGCCGGATCGGGCCGGACCCCGACCACGTCAACTAGCGCCTGACGTCCGGCCGTGTTCCTCGTCACGGTCGCCGCCCACGGGCCCGCCGAGCACCGCTCGGCGGGCCCGCGTCGTCGGATCACCCCTTGGGTAAGCCATCGGATGACCGGTTCAGCAGCGCGGAGGATCATCGGCCCCGGACCTCCGGAACCACACCGGGTCCGAACCAAACTCCATCCTTGTCGATGACCGCTTTCGGACGAGTTGAGCAACGCGCGCACCAGGGCAAACACCCACAACTAGTGACACATCGGGAAGGGTAGGAGTCCGTTGTGCGCGACTGGTCGGCGACACCACACCGAGCACCTTCGCTCTTGAGTGGCGGGGGGCCGAACAGAGGCGTACAGTCCTCTCTGGTGCGCCGGGAAAGTTCACGCGGCGGACACCACATCTCTCTCTACGCGAAACCAGATCCATGACCGTCGTCCCCCTGCGCACAGCGCGCGTGTACCGCTCCGCAACCGCTGAGCGGTCAGTTCACGCCTGGTGTCACAAGGCCCTGAGCCA
Source organism: Nocardiopsis sp. B62 (assembly GCF_018070675.1). NCBI lineage: Bacteria > Bacillati > Actinomycetota > Actinomycetes > Streptosporangiales > Nocardiopsidaceae > Nocardiopsis > Nocardiopsis sp. B62. The sequence continues at coordinate 19,221 of NZ_JAGPXK010000019.1, forward strand.
GTGGCCCGAACTCGGACCCCTTCCGCCCGTGGAGACCCGGCTGGGCCCCACTCAGGCCTTCCGCGCCTCGGGTGGGACCGGTACGCCGGTCCTGGTCCTCTCGGGCACCAACTTCAACGCCGCCACCACGGTTCCCGCCGCCCGCGCGCTCGCCGCGGACCGGCCGGTCCTGCTGGTCGACCTTCCGGGACAGCCGGGTCTGAGCTGCAACCAACGGACCGCGGGCGCCCGGATAGAGGCCTACGGTGAGTGGCTCGACGAGCTGCTGCCCCAGATCACGGACGGCCCGGTCATCGTGCTGGGCCACTCCAGGGGAGCCGCGATCGCGCTGTCCTCGACCCCGAACCCGCTCGTCGCGGGGATGCTCCTGCTCAACCCCGCCGGGTTGACCGCGGCGGGCGTCAGCTCGGAGTCGATGCGCGCGACCCTGCCGTGGATGATCCACCCCAACGAGCAGACCAGCACCCGGCTGATCGAGTTCCTCAGCGGCCCGTCCACGGACACCGGCTGTGAGGAGCACCGTTCCGAGGCCGAGTGGCTGACACTGGTGGCCCGCTACTGCCGTACCCACTCCACCCCGACCCCGCTGCACGCGGAGTCCTTCCTGGCCTGGTCCGGCATCCCGGTCCGGGTGGCCACGGGGTCGCACGACCCGTTCTTCTCACCCGCGCGCCTGCACGGACCGGCCCGCCGGTTCCTCAACACCGGCGTGCGGACCATCGAGGGGGCGGGCCACCTGTCCCTGTACGAGCAGCCGGAGAGGATCGCCGAGCTCCTGCGCGAGTTCGACGTCTGACCGGTCCGGCCTTTCGACGACACCGACGCGCCACTGGTGGCGGCCCTCGCGACCGCCACCAGCCCGTGGGTCAGTCCCGGCCCAGGGCCTGCCTCAGCTCGGCTACCGACGTGAACACGTGCCCCTGGAACCCCAGCTTCCCGGCGGCGTCGACGTTGGTCCGGTTGTCGTCCACGAACAACACGTCGCCGGCGGGGACGTCCATGCGCTCCAGACACCAGCGGTAGGCGCCCGCCTCGGGCTTGGCGTGCCCGATCCGGCAGGAGAACCCCCGCACGGGGAAGAGGTCCAGCACGCGGGGGTGCCGCTCCTCGAAGCGTGCGGCCAGCTCCGGTGGGATGTTCGACAGCAGACCGAGCGGCACGCCCGCGTCGGAGAGCTCCGTCACCAGCGCCACCGACTCCTCGTTCAGCCGCGACCAGCTGTCCAGATCCAGGTCGACCAGCCGCTCGACCCGCTCCCGATCGAAGGTCTCGCCGAGCAGCTCGCCCACCGCCTGCCAGTAGGAGGGGCCGTCCAGGTCGCCCCGGTCGTAGTCCTGGCGCGGAGCCCAGTAGGCGGCCCAGAAGGCGTCGTGGTCGTGTCCGGTGTACTCCACCATCGCGGCTCGGACCGTCGGCGACTGGTCCATGGCGACCACACCGAACATGTCGAACAGCACTGCGTCCACGAGGCACTCCCAGGGTCGAACGGGTTCGGGGTTCGCAGGCCTCCTTCCCCCACGGACCCCCCACGAACCTTCGCCCACTCCCGCCCCGGCTCGGGGGGAGGACGTCTGAGGCACGGTCGGAGTCGGTGTGGGTTCGGCAAGGTTTATCCCTATTTTGGATGATAAATAAGACGATGATGTTTTGTCGGGTTTTGTCGACCGTCTTTTGATGGATTTCCGGGGGTGGTGGTTCTTTGTCCCGTGAGGGCCGGTTTCGCTGTCAGAATGTGGGCATGTGACAGAAGAGAGGACGCCTTCCTATTACGTGCCCCTGCCCTAGGCGCCGGCTGGTCGGGTGACGAACTAACCCCACTGGTCGAACCAGCCCGAACCACCAGAAAGCAGCCGGTATGTTCGAAAAACTGGCACGGAAGCTGGGTCTGGAGACGAACCCGGCGATCTTCTTCATCTCGGCTTCGTTGACCGTGTTCTTCGTGGTGTGCGCGATCACCTTCACTGACACGGTGGACATGGTCTTCGGTGCCACCTCCGAGTGGATCCTGTCCCACCTGGGATGGCTCTACATCCTGGGTGTGACCACCTTTCTCATCTTTCTCATATGGATCGCTTTCGGTCGATATGGGCACATTCGCCTGGGTCCGCCCGACAGCAGGCCGGACTACAGCAACATCACGTGGTTCTGCATGCTGTTCGCGGCCGGAATCGGAAGCATCCTCATGTTCTGGGGCGTGGCCGAACCCATCAGCCACTACGCCAACCCCCCTCAGGGCAACGCCGATCCGGAGACCGTCGAGGCCGCGCACCAGGCCATGGGCTTCACGCTGTACCACTTCGGTCTGCACACCTGGACGATCTTCTGCCTGCCCGCCTTGGCCTTCGCCTACTTCGTGTACCGCAAGGGCCTGCCCTTCCGGGTGAGCTCGATCTTCCACCCCTTCCTCGGCGACCGCGTCAACGGACCGTTCGGCCGGGCGATCGACATCTTCGCGGTCCTGGGCACCCTCTTCGGTGTGGCGGTCACCATCGGCCTGGGCACCATGCAGATCAACAGTGGGCTCAACACACTGTTCGGGATTCAGGAGAGCCGCCTCAACCAGGTGATCCTCATCGCCATCGTCACCTGCGTCGCGGTGATCTCCGTGGCCTCCGGCCTGGACGTCGGCATCAAGTGGCTCTCCCAGATCAACATCATCATCGCGGTCGCGCTGCTGGTGTTCGTGTTCGCCGCCGGGTCCTCCCTCTACCTGGCGAAGGGAGTCATCGAGACCACCGGCGTGTACGCGCAGTGGCTCATCCCCCTCTCGTTCTGGAACGACACCTTCGGCAACACCGGCTGGCAGGGCACGTGGACGGTCTTCTACTGGGCCTGGACCATCACGTGGTCACCGTTCGTCGGCATCTTCATCGCACGCATTTCGCGGGGCCGCACCATCCGCGAGTTCGTGCTCGGCGTGCTGGGGCTGCCCACGGCCTTCAGCATCGTGTGGTTCAGCGTGTTCGGCCTGTCGGCCTTCGACATCGAGATGAACCAGGGCGGCGGTCTGGTCGAGGAGGTCGTCGATCAGGGAGACATCCCCGGCGCGCTGTTCTCGTTCCTCACGCACTACCCGTGGACCACCTTCGTCTCGGCCATGTGCATCGTCATCGTGATCATCTTCTTCACCACCTCGTCGGACTCGGCGTCCCTGGTGGTGGACATGCTCTGTTCGGGAACGGAGGAGTCCCCGACCCGCCAACGGGTGTTCTGGGGCATCACCGAGGGGGTGGTGGCCGCGACCGTGCTCACCGCCTCCGGAGTGGGCGGGTTGGACGCGCTGCAACAGACCATCATCGTGTTCGGGCTGCCGTTCTTCGTGATCGGTTTCTTCATGATGTTCTCCCTGGTCAGAGCGCTCCAGGCGGAAACGGCGGAGGGCTCCGGTGCCCAGCGGGGCCGTCGCACCCCGTTGTCCGCCCGCTCACGCAGGCTCCGCCGCCAACACAGGCGCAGGGGCGGGCCGTCGAACGGCGGCAACGGGAACGGCAACGGCAACGGGAACGGCAGGCCGCAGGGGAAGCGGGGTGACGACGCGTTGGAGCCCTGACCGCCAGGGCCGGGTCACGCCGGGGGCACCGGCCAGAAGAAGTCGTCGACCCCGAAGTGCAGCGAGAGCAGTTCGGGGTCGACGCGGTCCCGACCGTAGGCGTCCAGGAACCGGTCCGCGTCCGCCTGGCCGAACTGGGGGTTCAACGGGCTGAGCAGGCTTCCCACCATCGCGGCCAGGTCCCGGTGCGGATCCGCCACACCGGCCTGACCGAGGTCCACGAGGCCCCAACCCCCGTCAGCGGTGACCAGAACGTTCGGCAGGCAGAAGTCCCCGTGGGTCACCACCTCCGGCAGCGGGCCCGCCCGCCCGACCCGACGCTCCACCTCCGCCAGAGCGCGGGCCGGGTCGGTTCCGGCGTAGCGGCTGCCGCGCCAGGAGCGGTGGACCAGACCGGCTGCCACCCGCTCCCGGGCCCGTTCCAGGTTCTCCTCCAACCGCTCGCGGAAGACCTCCACCGCGCCGACCTCCGACGCGTGGATCGTGCGGGCCGCCTCGGCCAGCAGCTCGACCAGCCGGGGGTGCGCGCGGGCGGTCTCCGGCTCGTGGGCCGCGACACCGGGCAGGTGCGTGGAGACCACCCACCGGGGCGGCCCGTCCTCTCGCGACTCGCGCTCCAACACCCGCGGTGTCGACAGACCGAACCGGGCCATCCACGCGGTCCGGGAGATCTCGCCGTCGAGGTCCCTCGCGAGGTCGGGGCGGTCTGGCGGCACTCCCTTGAACACCGCGACCGGCCGGTCCGCTTCGTCGTACAGACGGAAGACCCGGGCCGCGGACAGGCCCACGCGGACCTCCTCCGCGCGCAGCGAGCACAGGACGGGGTCCTTGAAACGGGGCAGCTCCATACCCGCAGCCTAGGATCCGCCGCGGCTCGTCGCCCACCGGTTTTCCACAGACTGGAGGACGCGGAAGCGCGCCCCGGACCGCAACGGCCATCATGGAAGTCATGACCCTCTCCGACGAACGCTTCCTCGCGACCACCGCCGATCGGCTCGCCGCCCTCCCGGGCATCGAGGCGGTGAGTCTCGGCGGATCGCGCGCCCAGGGGACCCACCGGCCCGACAGCGACTGGGACCTCGCCGTCTACTACCGCGGCTCCCAAGGGGAGTTCTCACCCCGAGCCCTGCGCGACGTCGGCTGGGAGGGTGAGGTCTCCGAGTTCGGTGGCTGGAGCGAGGGCGTGTTCAACGGCGGCGCCTGGCTGAGGATCGACGGCCGCCCGGTGGACGTGCACTACCGCGACCTCGACGTGGTGGAGCACCAGCTGGCCGAGGCCGAACACGGGCGGTTCGACGTGGAGCCCCTCCTGTTCCACCTGGTGGGCATCCCCACGTACCTGGTGGTCGCCGAACTCGCCGTGGGCCGGGTCCTGGTCGGTGACCTGCCCCGACCCGCCTACCCCGACGCGCTCCGGCGCGAGGCTCCGCCGCGCTGGCGCGGATTCGCCTCGGCCACCCTCGCATACGCGGAGCGCCATCACGCCCCGCACGGGAGGGTGGCCCAGTGCGCTGGACTGATCGCCCAGGCCGCCTCGTACGCGGGCCACGCCGTGCTGGCGGCGCGCGGCGAGTGGGTGACCAACGACAAGACCCTGTTGTCCAGAGCCGGGCTGGAGGAGGTGGACTTCGTGGTCGCCGGGATGACGGCGGACCCCCAGGACCTGATCGCGGCGGTCGCGGAGACCGGTCGCGTCATCGCGGGGGCCCGTTGACCGGGATCCGTTGACCGGGATGCGTTGACCAGGAGCCCTTCGGCTGGGATCCGCTGACCAGGGGCCCCTGGTCGGGAGCCGCTGCCCAGGGCCCCTGGTCCGGGACGGGAGCGGCGCCGCGACGCCCCTCCCGACCCGGGAGGCGGGGACCTACCGCGACCAGGTCATGTTGACCACGCCGCTGATGGTCTCGTACCCGGCGCGGGTGAAGGCCCGGGCCATGGGGACATTGCCCACGTCCGTGGCGGCTCGGGCGTACGTGGCGCCCTCGCTCGCCAGGACGCGGGTCCCCTCGGCGAGCAGGTCGTCGATATAGCCGTTGCCCCGGTGCTCGGGCAGCACCGCGATGTAGGCGATGATCGGGTGGTAGGCGTTGCGCGCCGGGATCACGAAGCCCACCGGCGTGCCGTCCGGGAGCATGGCCACCCGCCACCAGGAGCGTGGTGTCGCGTAGTTGGCGAACTCGTCGGCGAAGTTGGCCGCCGCCACCTCCTCGGCGGAGCGTTCCCGCAGGTCCAGGCGGTCGTGGGTGTCCAAGGTGCCCTCCAGGGCACGGGCCATGAGGCCGAGGATGTCCTCGGTGCCCTCGATGCCACGGAAGGCCAGGCGCCCGCTGTCCTCCGGAAGCGGGTTCGCGTTCCTCCAACCGAAGCGCAGACGCTCGACGAGCGGTACAGCGCCCGACGCCTCGACCACCGCCAGACGTTCCTCCACCCGGCGACGGGAACGCTCGTCCTCACGCCAGTCGGCGACGTCGAAGCGTAGGAACTCCGGCGGGGGAGTGGTGCCCTGGGGGATCGGCACTCCGTCGGGGAACAGGGCGGCGTTGGCGGTGCGCAGCAGTTCGCTGGCCACGGCCACGCGGTCGACGTCGTCGGCGTCGTCGTCCACGTCGAGCAGGTCCAGGAGGAAGGGGGCGTCGTCCTGGGGCCGGCACCACCAGGACAGGCGGGCCAGGAGGCGGTCGCCGTCGAGGGCCACCCACATCCAGGAGGGACGTCGACGACCCTGGGTGAGGTCGTCGGCGAGTTCGTCGTTGAGCAGGTACGGCAACCGGTTGAAGAGATCGAGCTCCTCGGGACCGGTGATGGGGCGGATGGTCAGGTCGTTCGGAAGAACGGTCAAGGCTGCACCTTCGGTGTGTGCGCCCGCCGTAGCCGGGGTCAACGGTGGTCGTTGACCCGGGAGGACACGGACGCGGTGATCACGGGGAACATCGGATGTGCCTCCTTTCTCGTCGTCGCCGCGCCGGGGGTCGTTCGCGGCTCCCGAAGTTATACAGGCGAGTCTTCGAGCCCCGCAAGCCCTTTTCGGGGTGACCGATCCAGACTGGGGCCGCGGGTTGTCCACAGGGAGGACGAAACCGGTTGGACCGCGTCCGGTGCGGTGGGCGACGATGCGTCCATGAGCCGAGACTTCCAGGACCTCCTCGACGAGGCCGCCGCCGAACCGACCGAGGGCTGGGACTTCTCCTGGTTCGAGGGCCGCGCCACCGAGCAGCGCCCCTCCTGGGGCTACCAGCGCCTCATGGGAGAGAGGATGGCCCGCGCCACCGCTGCCCTCGACATCCAGACCGGGGGCGGCGAGGTCCTGGCCGGTGTCCCCACGTACCCGCCGCTGACCGTCGCGACCGAGGGGTGGCCGCCCAACGTCCCCGCGGCCACCCGGCTGCTGCACCCCAGGGGAGTGGCGGTGGTCGCCGACCCCGACGAACCCCCGCTGCCCTTCGCGGACGCCGCCTTCGACCTGGTCGTGTGTCGCCACCCCGTCACCGTCTGGTGGGACGAGATCGCCCGCGTCCTCGCTCCCGGGGGCACCTATCTGGCACAGCATGTGGGGCCGTCGAGCGTGTTCGAACTGGTCGAGTACTTCCTCGGCCCGCAGCCCCCTGAGACACGCGGGGCCCGTCACCCGGAGCACGACCGGGCCGGGGCCGAAGCCGCCGGTCTGGAGGTCGTCGACCTCAGGTCGGAGCGACTACGGATGGAGTTCCACGACGTGGGCGCGGTCGCGTACTTCCTGCGCAAGGTCGTGTGGATGGTCCCCGGCTTCACCGTGCACACCCACCGCGAACGGCTCCGGGAGCTGCACGAACAGATCGAGGAACGGGGGCCGTTCGTGGCCCACTCCTCCCGCCACCTGATCGAGGCCCGCAGACCGGAGCGGTCGCGGCGGTGAGGCCGGGGCCGGTGCGGGGTCAGCCGGCCTTGACGTGCTGGACGACCTCGAAGCCCCAGATCTCACTGTTGGACGCCGCCGGGCCGCCGTGACCGCCGTGGGCCTGGCCGTCCTTCCTGGCGTCGGCCGCCGCCTGCGCGTGGCCCTTGCGGAAGGCCTGCCCGTTCACCCAGTTCTGGAAGTCCTCCTCGGACCGCCAGCGGGTGTAGACCAGGTACTTGTCGGTACCCTCGACCGGCCGCAGGAGCTGGAACTCCTCGAATCCCTCCTGGTCCTCCACGAGCCCGGCCCGCTTGGCGAACCTCTCCTCCAACGTGGCGCCCCCGCCCTCGGGGACGGTCAGGACGTTGAACTTCACGACACTGGTCACGCGTGTACCTCCGGAGGTCGGATGCCTGTCAGGGCCAACCTAAGGGACCCGGCGCAGCCGCTCACGGCGGGCTCCCCGCACCAGGCCGACCCGGGGCCTCACCTCAGCCCGTGTTTGCGGGCCACGACTCCCAGCATCGCGGCTCGGGGCAGCAACCGACGGAGCGCGAACACCAGCGGCGCGTTGCTGCCCACCGCGTACAGCGGTCGCGGCCGCTTCGCCTCGACCGCGCGCAGCACCGTCGCCGCCACCCGTTCAGCCGAGATCCCCTTGGCCTCGTTGGCGTTGAGCGTGTTCACCATGGTCCGGTACTCGTCCCGGAAGGGCGAGTCCTCACCCACGTACTGGGTGCGCCGCTCGCTGATGCCGGTGTTGATCGACCCCGGCTCCACGGTGGTCACGCCCACCCCGTAGGGGGAGACCTCGCGCCGCGCGGCGTCCGCGAACCCCTTCACCGCCGCCTTGGTCGCGACATAGGAGGACCGGTAGGCCAACGGGAAGCTGGCCAGCATCGATCCCACCATCACCACGCGCCCGTGGCCACGGGCCCGCATTCCGGGCAGGACCAGCTGCGTGAGGCGGACCGCGCCGAACACGTTGAGCCGGAACACCCGCTCCACGGCGTCCATGGGAAGTTCCTCGATGGGTCCGTTCTGGCTCTCGCCCGCGTTGTTGACGAGCACGTCCACCTCACCAGCGGCGTGCGCGCAGGCCTCGACGGACGCGTAGTCGGTCAGGTCCAGGGCCAGGTACTCGACCCCCGGCACCGGAGCCGGGACCGCCGCCGGGTCGCGGCTGGTGCCGAACACGCGGTAGCCGCGTTGGACCAGGGCGGCTGCTACGGCGGCGCCGATCCCGGAGGAGGCGCCGGTGACCAGCGCGGTGCGGCGGGCGGTGGAGGACATGGGGGGGCAGCCCTTCGGATCGGGGAGGGGGCGGGCCCGCACCACAGTAGCCGTCCCTCGTCCGGGGAACCCGCCCGGTCTCAGTCCTTTTCGCAGTCCTCCAGGATCAGCGACAGCCCGGCGCCGAACAGCCACAGGTCCTTGGACAGGGGGATGCCGTCCGACGTGGGTGCCAGGCTGCCGGGTTTGTGCATGCCGGGCGTGCGCAGGTACATGCCGAGCAGCCCGGCGGCGAAGGCGCTCAATCCGGCTCCCGCGAGTTTGTTCGGTACGAACGGCACCAGCAGCGCGGTGCCCAGGGCGATCTCCCCGGCGCACAGGAGTCGGGCGAAGGTGACCGGGTCGAGCTTGTCCAGGAAGGGGTAGGTGCCCACCGCCATCCCGTGCAGACCCATGGCGGTGTCCTCGTCCGCGCCGCGCTTGTTCAGACCGGAGTTGAGGATGGACGCGCCGGTCGCGATGCGCAGGACCAGCTGGTGAGGCCGCAGGGGCAGTTTCACGAGTACTCCGGAGCGGATCGACGACTTGGGGTCACGCTGATATTACTTGGAGTAGTCATCATGAGTGGCTCCCCGACCCCGGGTGTCGGGCGATCGCCAGCTCCCGAGAAAGGCGTTGCTCCTCGCGACGGCCCCGTGGTTGTCTTCACGGATCCACCCCAGCGAGAGGCACACATGCGCAGAGTCATCGTGACCGGCGGCGGTACCGGCATGGGCAGGGCGATCGCCGAGATGTTCGTCTCGGGCGGGGACGAGGTGTACGTCCTGGGCAGGCGCAGGGAACCCCTCGAGCGAGTCGCCGCCGCCCACCCCGGGGGTCGCGTCGTCCCCCTCCCAGTGGACCTCACCGACGAGGAAGCCGTCCTGGCAGTGGCCGAAGGGCTGTCGGACGCACCCGTCGACGTCCTGGTCAACAATGCGGGCGGGATCATCAAGGAGAACCCTGTCGACACCAGGGGCCTCTTCGGCCTCTACCGCCGCACCATCGACGCCAACCTGCTGTCCGCGATGATGCTCACCCAGGCACTGTGGCCCGCGTTCCGCCGCCCGGGAGGCAGGGTCGTCAACATCAGCTCCATCGCCGCGCATCGGGGCGGTGGCGACGCCTACGCCGCGGCCAAGGCCGGACTCTGCGGTTGGGGGATCGACCTCGCCAGGCGCGGCGGCCCCGACGGCATCACCGTCAACACCCTCACCCCCGGCTACGTGCAGGACACCGAGTTCTTCACCGAGGAGGGGCGTTCGTCCAGGCACGACACCCTCGCAGCCGAGACCATGGTCGGTCGAGCGGGCACCCCGGACGACATCGCCGCGGTGGTGGGGTTCCTCGCCTCCCCCGAGGCGTCCTGGACCACCGGACAGGTCCTGGGGGTGAACGGCGGCGCCCTGCCCGGTCACTGACGGCGGACCACAGCGGCTTTTTCGCGCGCCGGGCCCTCCTAGGCTCGTGCCCATGAACGACACACCCCCCGCTCCCCGTCTCGCCAAAATCACCCCGGAGAACGTCGGAGCCGCCTGTGACCTGCGTGTCCACCCCGACCAGGAACGCTTCGTCGCGCCGGTGGAGCGCTCCCTCGCCGAGGCCTACGCGGCCCCTCCGAACGTGGCCTGGCCCCGGCTGGTCCTGGCCGGTGGCGAGGTCGTCGGTTTCGTCATGGGGGGTTTCGACCCCGACGCCGGAATCGATGCCTTCCGCTGCGGGATCTGGCGGCTGAACGTGTCCGCCGCGCATCAGGGGCTCGGCTACGGGCGGTTCGCCGTGGAGGCGGTGGCCCGCGAGGCCCGCCGTCGAGGGCGGGACCGGCTCACCGTCCTCTGGGTGCCGGGGGAGGGCGGGCCGGAGGGCTTCTACCGGGGGGTGGGATTCTCACCGACAGGGGAGGTTCTCGGGGACCAGGTGCTGGGGGAGCGCTTCCTGAACCGGGACGCCGTCCCAGGTAGCTCGGGAGCCGTATAGCTGAGTGCGGCCCGGATTCGGCCCCACCCCTGGACGACGGAGCGGGGTCGGCCGAGGCCGTAGGGGGAAGTGGCACGCCAGGCGCGGGGTTCCCCCTCGCTGAACGAGAGCGCCCCGTGCGTACGCCCAGGAACACCACCCCCACTGTCCCGAACGAGGAAGCCGCTGGGGGCTCCCGGGCCGCGTGCGGGGCGAAGCCCACGCTGGCGAACCCGTCGCCCACGGTCGCCGTCCGCCGACCAGTCTCGCCAGCCCCTCCGTCACCGTCTGCTCCCGAGGGGCCGGGGCCGTTCCCGGGAGGCCAGCCGCGCCCGGTCCTGGAGGACACCTGGTTCTCCCGGCCCCCCGGTCGCCCCGGGGGCGCCTGCGGCCTCGGGTCAGCCCTGCCCGAAGCGGTCCCGGGCCTCGTCCACGGCGGCGCCCATCGGGTCCTCCGCGATACCTCCGATGGTCTCCGCCTGCTCCTGGAACCCCTGGACGCTCTCGGTCACGTTGTCCGTGACACCCTCGGTCACACCACCCAGCGCGTCCTCGGCGACCTGGCCGTAATCCTGGCCCACCAGGTCCTGGCCGGTCTCCTGGAAGGTGCCCACGGCCTCCTCGGCCCCGCCGCCCACCTGGTCCAGGGTCTGGCTCACCCCGTCCGTGACCTGCTCCGCCGTATCGCCGAACAGACCCTTGAACCAGTCGATCACGTCACTGATCATCGCTCTTCGTTTCTTCCGTGGGCCAAGGCCCGGTTGGGAGTCGTATGCACCCTTCTACCCGCCCGGAGTAAGTACCCCGTAAGGGTTTCCAGCGCAGTGAGGGGCCACGGGGACCACCGTGACGCCCGCGTTCCGGCACATCGTCACGGGACATGGAGATCGCCGTCCCCACCTGCGCGAACTCCCGGCGGAAGGCATCGCTCTGATCACTCTCCGTGGTTTTCGCGCCCACGGGCCGATCCGGCTCGACATCATGTGAGAGCAGCGCCACACGACGACGACCAACGGAGGCCCCGTGGGCAGGCAAGGGTTCGGCAGGATCGCGGTGACCGCAGTGGTCACCGTGGGTGTGGGAATGGCTACGGCCGTTCCGGCCCAGGCGGAGGAAGGGGGAGTCGAACCCCTCGCCTACGTGGCGCTCGGCGACTCCGCGGCCGCCGGGCCACTCATCCCGGACCAGGACCCGAACCTCGCCTGTCTGCGCTCCGACCGCAACTACCCCCGCGTCGCCGCCGACGCCCTCGGCGCCGACCTCACCGACGTCACCTGCTCGGGCGCCAAGGTCTCCGACTTCGCCGGCCAGCAGTTCGGTTTCCTGCCCCCGCAGTACGACGCCCTGGACGAGGACACCGACCTGGTCTCCCTGACCATCGGCGGCAACGACGTCGAGCTGGTCGGCGCCGCGCTGAGCTGTGTCAACCTCCTGCGTGAACCGCTGGGGCGCTCCTGCGCGGACCGCTTCACCGAGGGCGGCACCACCGACCGCATCGCCGAGGACATCGACGCCTGGGAGCCCGTGCTCGCCCAGGCCCTGGGAGAGATCCGCGACCGCGCTCCCCAGGCGCAGATCGTGGTCGCGGGCTACGGCACCTACGTCCGCGAGGGCGGCTGCTGGCCGGTCCAGCCCGTGTGGGGCCGCGACGCCGACTACGTCCAGGGTTCGGTCAACCGACTCAACGACACCCTGGAACGCCAGACCCTCGCGCACGGCGGCACCTACGTCGACCTCGCCGCCGTCAGCGTCGGGCACGACGTGTGCGCGCCGCATGGCGAGCGCTACCTGGAGGGTCTGATCCCCACCAGCGTGGCCGCGCCGCTGCACCCCAACGCCCAGGGGATGGCCGCCTTCGGTGCCGCGCTCGCCGAGGCCGTGGGTGTTCCCGCGCAGCCGGACGAGGCCCTCTGACCAGTACGGACCCTCGGGTGGGACACGGCTCCGAGTTCGGGCCAGTCCCACCCGTTCCGCATTTCCGGCGTCGACGACGCGGATCGGGGAATTTCGTTTACCGGAAGCGCTGAAAAGCCGGAGATGATCATTTCTCCGAACAAAGGGCATAACGAATGAGTTTCTGGTCTCTTGTTGTACTTCCCCTGTTGCTAGTGTCTTCGCATCGAATTGTGGCGGAGGAGTGCGCATGGAATTCAGCGAGCGGATCGCCGCTGTGGCCGCGAAGGCGCGGCAGCAGCAGGACCTCATCGGAACCGAGGAGGCGACGAAGAACGCCCTGGTGATGCCGTTCATCTCGACGGTTCTCGGCTACGACGTCTTCGATCCCCGCGAGGTCGTCCCCGAGTTCACGGCGGACGTCGGCGTGAAGAAGGGTGAGAAGGTCGACTACGCCATCATGTGGGACGACGAGGTGCGGATACTCGTCGAGTGCAAGAAGTCGAATGGCTCGCTCACGGTCGAACACGCCTCGCAGCTCTACCGCTACTTCAGCGTCACCAACGCGCGTGTCGCGGTGCTCACCAACGGTGTCGTCTACCAGTTCTACACCGACCTCGACTCGCCCAACCGGATGGACTCCAAGCCCTTTCTGGTCCTGGACCTCAACGACGTCGACGAATCCCTCCTCCCGGAACTGCGCAAGCTCACCAAGGACGCCTTCGACCTGGAGTCGGTGATCAGCTCCGCCGAGAAGCTCAAGTACCTCGGGGAGATCAAGCGCACCTTCGCCGCCCAGTTCCAGGAGCCGGAGGACGACTGGATCAGGTTCTTCACCAGCCGGGTCCACACGGGCCAGTTCACCCGTCGCGCCCGTGAGCAGTTCGGCCCCCTGGTCCGGGAGGCCGGGGCCCAGTTCCTCAACGACCAGGTCAACAGCCGTCTGAAGTCCGCCCTGACCACAGGTTTCAGCCTTCCCGAGCCCGGCGGGGAGACCGACGGCGCCGAGGAGACCGACGAGGCGGAGGAGGTCGAACGCGGCGACGGGATCGAGACCACCCTCGAGGAACTGGAGGGCTACCGGATCGTGAAGGCCATCGCGTGCAGCGAGGTCAAGCCCCAGCGGGTCGTTCACCGGGACTCGAAGTCCTACTTCGCGGTCCTGCTGGACGACAACAACCGCAAGCCGATCGCCCGCCTGCACTTCAACGGCAAGTCCAGGAAGTACCTCGGCACGTTCGACGCCGCCAAGAACGAGACCCGGCACCTGCTGGGCTCCCTGGACGACATCTACCTCCACTCGGAGCACATCCGTGAGGCGGTCCGCTCCCACCTGGCCTGACCCGTGCGCCGGGGCGGCCGGAGCCTTTGCTCAGGCCGCCCCGGGACACGGCGAAAACGTCTGGCCCCCGCGGGGCCGCTCCGTGCATGATGTCGGGGCCGACACCACGCCTGGAGGTACCCGCCCATGATCGGTCGGATCGATCCGCACGACGCCCGCGCCTTCGACTCCTGGTACGAGGCCTACCGGGAGGCCTGGCTGGAGGGTCGGGAGGCCGGGGGAGTCATCCCGCGCGAGGCCCTGCGCGGGGCGGTGACCGCCGAACGCGACGACGCCGCCCACCAGCTCCACGCGGACTGGGAGGGCAACCGGATCGTGGGCACCCTGAGGCTGGAACTGTCCCTGAAGGAGAACACCGAGTACGCCGACGTGTGCGTGACCGTGGCTCCCGACCGCCGCGGTTGCGGCCTGGGCGCACGTCTGCTGGCGGAGGCCGAACTGCGGATGGCGGAACTGGGCCGCACGGTCGCCGTCGCGGAGGTCCCCGTGCCGTCCGGGTGGTCGCGGCGGTCCTGGCCGGGATCCCGGTTCGCGCTCGGGCACGGTTTCACGGTGGGGTTGGAGGAGGACTCCCTCCTGCTGGACCTTCCCGTGGGCCCGGAGCTTCTCGCCCGGCTGCGCCCGGACATGGGCGACTACCGGATGCGCGAGTGGACCGGAGCCTGCCCCGACGACCTGGTCGAGGCCTACGCCGACCTGTACACGGTCATGCAGCGGGACATGCCCTCCGGGGACATGTCGTACGTCCCCCAGACCTGGGACGTGGAACGCGTCCGTGCGCTGGAGGCGCGGCGCGCGAGGGCGGGCACGGTCGCCCTGGTCACCGTCGCGCAGGCACCCTCGGGCGAACTCGCGGGCTTCACCGTCCTGTCCCTGGTGGCCGGGGAGGACGTCGTGGGTCAGGAGGACACCCTGGTGACGGGTGCGCACCGGGGCCGTCGTCTGGGCCAGGCGCTCAAGGTCCACAACCTGGAGCGCCTGGTACGCGACTTCCCCGACCGCCCGGCGGTGCGCACCTGGAACGCCGTGGGCAACGGTTACATGCGCGACATCAACGTGGCCCTGGGGTTCCGGGTCGAGGAGCGCCACCTCGAACTCGAACGCCGGGCCGGGGTCGCGGGGGGCTAGCTTCGTGCCCCGGTGACCCGGTCACCGCTCGAAGTGGGCCACGGTCCAGGTCTCGTGGGCGCCGTCGTGGTCCAGTGCGGCGGGAGGGCAGGGACCGTACTCCAGGGCGGCGTCGGCGGCCAGGCCGATCACCCGCTCCCGCACCTCCAGCTGGGACTGCCAGTGTCCGGGAAAGGCGTGCACCCCGTACCGGGCGCCGACCAGGTTCCCGCACAGTGCCCCGAGGGTGTCGCTGTCCCCCGAGTGGTTGACCGCTGACCGCAGCGCGGATTGGCCGATCCCGGCCGTGTTCGGGGCGCCGCCCTGGGCAGCGAGGTCCTCGGCGCGCAGGGCCACGCACACCGCCACCGCCAGGGCCTCCTCTGAGGTCCAGCCGTCGCCGAGTTCGGCCAGGTCCCGGGCGGTGGGCACCCCGGAGTGCGCCTTCGCGACGGCGGCGTCCAGCGCTCGTGAGACCTCGCCGTGGCCGACGCGCCCCACTAAAAACTCCCGGGCCCGGGCCAGGGAGGCGGCGATCTCGCCTCCGCGGACCAGCCCCCACACCGTCGAGGCGAACACACCGGCGGCCAGATGGGCGGTTCGGTGACCGTGGGTCAGGGCCGCCACCTCGGTGGCCAGCTCGAAGGCGCGCTCGGCGTCCCCCGCACCGAACCCGCAGGGGGCCACGCGCACCACGGCGGCGCACCCCTTGGAGTTGTTGACCGGCTTCCACGCCCCGGTCTCACGCAGCGCCGCGACGGTGGCGGCCCCGTAGCCGCGTGGAGCGTGCAAGGGGTCGACGGTCGGACCCGACCGGGCGGGGTCGCGGTGGATCCGCGCCCAGTCCACGTAGGCCGTCCGGACCATGCTCACCGCGGCCCCGCCGATCCCCTTGTTCCGTGCGCGCACGGAGGCCCGGACGAGGGCGTCGCAGGTGCGCAGGGTCAGCTGGGTCTCGTCCGTGATCGCGCCGATCCCGTAGGAGCCCTCGACGTACTCGGTCAGCCCCTGGGGTCCGTGGCGTTCCAGAATCTGGTCGAGCCCGAGGCCCTCGACGGGAGCGCCGAGCGCGTCCCCGATCGCGCCGCCGATCAGGCAGCCGGTCAACCGGTCAGGAAGGGGTGAGGGGGTACGCATTGCTGGATGCTAGGCGGCATCCTCCCCGCGTACAAGCCTGACGCGGCAGGGCTTTCCGGCCCACGGAGTGGTCCTGTCGCTCGGTGACCCCGCCGTGCGGCCCGCGCAGGCCGGTGTGCGATCCTTCAAGGGTTGACCATTGCCCTTCGGGCTGGTCAGGGCCTGTGCGGTTGGTCACGAGGACTGGGATTCCCGGTTATATCTGATTTAAGATCGGGTTAATAGGAAATGCGGGACCCTTCTCCCGTTCCCTGGAACCACCAGTCCGCAGTATGCAAAGGACCCTCATGCGCCGCGCCACCATCGCCGTCCCCGCCGCCCTGGCCCTCTTCGCGGTGACCGCCTGCGGCGCCCCCTCCGAGAACGCGTCGGCCCCCTCCGAAGACGCGGACACCCTCGTCGTCGGGGCCACCGCCGTCCCGGCCGGTGACGTCCTCGCGTTCGTCCAGGAGGAGCTGGCCGCCGACGCCGGGCTCGACCTGGACATCCGGGAGTTCTCCGACTACATCGCGCCCAACGCCGCCCTCGCCGAGGGACAGCTGGACGTCAACCTCTACCAGCACGAGCCGTTCCTGCTGGAGTACAACGAGGGCAACGGCACCGACCTGGTCGCCGTCGAGCAGATCTACCTGCCGCCGCTCGGTCTCTACTCCAACCACGTCGACTCCCTCGACGAGCTGGAGGAGGGCGCCGAGGTCGCGCTCCCCAACGACCCCACCAACGAGTTCCGTGCGCTCCTCCTGCTTGAGGAGGGCGGCCTGATCACCCTCGCCGACGGGATCGACGAGGCCACCTTCAGCCTGAACGACATCGAGGAGAACCCGCTCGACCTCGACTTCCGCGAGGTGGAGGCCGCGCAGCTGCCCCGCTCCCTGGACGACGTCGACGCGGCCATCGTCAACAACAACTACGCGCAGGAGGCCGGGCTGGACTTCGAGGAGGACTCGATCCTGCTGGAGGAGGTCGAGGGCAACGCCTACGTGAACGTCCTCGCGGCCCGCTCCGACAACGCTGACGACCCGCGCGTGGCCACCCTCGTCGAACTGCTGACCTCCCCGGAGACGGTCCGGTTCATCGAGGAGGAGTACCAGGGCAGCGTCATCCCGGCCGCCGCCGGATAGCCGGAGACCGGCGGACAGCGGACCCGGCCCGGGGTCACGGCTCGGACAGGAACGCGTCCAACGCGTCGAGCCAGGCCTCGGGCCGGTCCACGTGCGTCATGTGCCCCGTGCCCTCCACCATCACCGTCCGCGCGTTCGGCAGGTACGCCGCCGCGCTGCTGGGCTCCCGAGGCGGGGAACGGCACATCCTCCCGCCCGTCACCAGGCGTCGAAGGTGGCGCCCCCGTCCGTG
The DNA here is from genome assembly GCF_018070675.1 of Nocardiopsis sp. B62. NCBI lineage: Bacteria > Bacillati > Actinomycetota > Actinomycetes > Streptosporangiales > Nocardiopsidaceae > Nocardiopsis > Nocardiopsis sp. B62. Next base: position 36,705 of record NZ_JAGPXK010000019.1, read on the forward strand.
GACCGTGCCACGAGGAGGTCGGCCACCACGATGACCTGGTCCTCGTCGGCGTGCAACGCCTCCGGCGTACCTGACAGCCCACCGGTGCGCTCCCAGCTCTCACCGGCGTCGTCGCTGCGGTACACGCCGCCGTCCACGGCCACCCCGAAGACCGTCGAACCCCCGGGGACCCAGTCGACCAGCGCCAGCGGGGGAGCCTCCGGCACCGCCGCGAACCCGGCTCCGCCGTCGGTGGAGCGCATCGGCCCCCGCGGCGTGGTGGCCACGACGGTCCGGCCGTCGTCCGAGACGGCCAGCGCGGCTGCCTCCACCCCCGGGTCCAGGTCCGTCCAGTCGACCCCGTCCTCGGTCGCGCGCAGGGCGCCGTCGAAACCGACCACCAGGTCACCGGATGAGGCCAGCGCGTGGAAGTCGGACTCTCCGGACAGGGAGAGAGCCTCCCAGCTGCGCCCGCCGTCGCGGGTCTCGATCAACCCCACCGGGTCCGGCATGTCCGTGTCCCCCTCCGGGTGCCCGCTGGCCAGGTAGTGGCCGGGGCCCCGCACCGCGAACCCCATGAGGTCGATCGCGGGTCCGACGTGTGCCGGGACGGTCGCGTCCCGGGTGAGCCGGTCCGGGGCGGGCAGTGTGAACAGGCCCGCGTGCGAGGCCACCAGGACCTCCCCGGACTCCGGGTCCACCCCGGCGCCGTGCACGTGCTGGGCCTCTTCCGGCAGGGCGACGCCCACGGTGTTGGCCACACCGTCCCCCGCCTGGGCGCCAACGTCGTCGCCCCCTCCGGCGCAGGCGGAGGTGACGGTGATCAGTCCCACCGCGGCCATCGCGGTGAGGATCCGTGTGCGGTGGTGCGTTCTGTCGTTCATTGCTCTCCAGGCTCTCGGTTCCGACCTCGGTGCCCCGCGGAGCGGGACCGGTGTCCGCGCACCGGCCCCGCACCCGCAGGACCTCAGTGACCCGAGTGGTCTCCGTCCTCGGTGGCCTCCGCGCCGGGTCCCTCTCCCTCGGAGCCCTCGACCCCCAGCATCTCGTTCATCTGCCGGATCTCGGCCTCCTGGGCGTCGACGATCTCCTGGGCCAGCTCGCGGGCCTCGGGGTTGATCCCGTCGTCGAGCTCGGTACGGGCCATCTCCACGGCCCCCTCGTGGTGCAGCACCATGAACTCCAGGAACAGGGTGTCGAACCGGTCGCCCTCGGCGTTCCCCAGCTCGTTCATCTGCTCCTCGGTGAGCATTCCGCCCATGTCGGAGTGGTCCATGTCGGACCCGCGGCCGGCTCCCCAGGAGTCGAGCAGCGTCTCCATCTGTTCGATCTCCGGCCCCTGGGCGTCGCGGATCTCCACCGCCAGTTCCCCGACCTCGTCACCGGCACGGGTGTCGGCGAGGTCGGCCATGGTGACGGCCTGCTCGTGGTGGGGGATCATCATCCGCGCGAACACGACGTCCGCGTCGTTGGACTCCGCCACCTGCTCCTCGCTCTCCGACGTGGTGTCGGCGGTGTCACCGCCCGCGTCACCGCAGGCGGTGGCGAACAGGGCGGTGGCGAGCGCGGCGGCGGCCGTGGTGAGGGCTCGCTGCTTCAGGGCACGCTGGTACGAGGTCATGTCGACCCTTCCTCCTGGGAGTCTCCTCGCCGCGCGGGAACCGGGTCCGGCGCGGCCGTCAGTGGCGCGTGGGCGCGGAGCCAGCACCACGTGTGCCGGGTCCGCGCGGGCATCTAGACGCGCAGCACCTGGAGTCGGGCCAGGGAGGGTTGGTCCGGGGTGGGGAAGGGCGGCAGGGGTGCGCGCCGGAACGGGGCGACGGGGTCGGCCGACGCCCCGGGCCAGCGCACGAAGGCGACGGCGGCCACTCCCAGCAACACGACCACGAAGGAGCCGAGGGTGAGGCAGACCGAGGTCGGGTCCAGATCGGGGAGCGCTGAGGCCGTCGCGGACGCGTGATCGGCTCCGGCCGCACCGTCATGGGACGCCGTCGCGTTGTCCGTCGTGGTCCCGGTCGCGAGGGGCGGCGCGTGCGGGGCCTGCGTGGGCTGTGCGAGCTGGACCGTCGGGGAGCCGGTCGAGGCGTGCGCCTCGTGCTGGAGGTGGCCCAGGGTGTGCATGGCCGAGAACCCGAAGAGCAGCGCGGCGAACAACAGGACCCGCGTCCAGGCGAGCCCCGTGCGGCTGCTCGGCTCCGACGGCGACATGTGCGCCAGCGTACCCCTACCCCGCTGGGGTACGTCCGTGGGTCGGCCGAACCGTTCCCCAAGGACACACGAAAGCACGAGGGGCCCGGCACACGCGGTGCCGGGCCCCTCGGTCAGCCCCTAGGGCAGGTACTCCGGTTTGCTCGCGCGGCTCTCGTGGTGCAGCCGGTGCACGGCGGTCACGTAGTACGTGGTGTCCGCGGACTGGGGCACCGTGTACGTCGCGGTGCCGTCGTCGCCCGCCCGCACGGTACCGAGCATGGCGCGCGGGTCCTCGATCCCGCAGGGGGCCTGGCCCCTGGCGGGCTGGCCGTCGAAGGCGTACACCGCGTAGTACGCGGGGGCCTCACCCGGGCCGGGCGCGATCTCCAGGGCGCCTTCACCGTTCGCGGTCACCCTCGGCGGGGCCGGGACGGTTCCGCCGAGGTCCTCCTTGACCGGGACCAGCGCCGGGCTGGAGTAGTGGTCCTCGACCACGATCTCCATGGCCTGGCGCGCGTTGGTGCGCAGCGAGGTGGCGCTGAAGTACACGTCCCCCTGGACCCCGGGGTGGTCGCGGTTGAGGTCCAGGTGCGAGGAGAGCTCGTTCGGGTCCTGCCAGGCGCCCGCGTTGCCCACCTTGTAGGCGGCCTGCCCGACGTACAGGTGGGTGTCGGTACCCTCCGCCGCCTCCTCCCACCAGGGGACGAGGACGGAGTAGTCCGCGACGGGCAGACCGATCTCCCAGTAGATCTGCGGGTTGATGTAGTCGAGCCAGCCCTCCAGCACCCACTTGCGGCTGTCGGCGAACTGGTTGTCGTAGGACTGGGAGCCGTTGGTGTCCGATCCGTTGGGGTCGGTGCTGGAGTTGCGCCAGATGCCGAACGGGCTGATGCCGAACTTCACGTACGGCTTCACGTCGTTCACCGCCTCGCTCATGCCCCGCACCATGAGGTCGACGTTGTCCCGACGCCAGTCCCCGATGTCGTCGAACCCGCCCCCGTGCTCGGCGTAGGTGGCGGCGTCCGGGATCACTTCGCCCGAGACCGGGTACGGGTAGAAGTAGTCGTCGAAGTGCACGCCGTCGAGGTCGTAGTTCTCGACCGAGTGCATCATCGCCTCGATCACGAACTCGCGCGCCTCGGGGACCCCCGGGTCGTAGTACAGCTTCCCGCCGTACTCGAACACCCAGTCGGGGTTCTGGCGGGCTGGGTGGTCCTCGACCAGGGCGTTGACGTCGTCGTGCATGGCCACGCGGTACGGGTTGTACCAGGCGTGGAACTCCAGGTTGCGGGCGTGCGCCTCCTCGACCGCGAACTCCAGCGGGTCGTACCCGGGGTCGCCGCCCTGCTCGCCGGTGAGCCACTCGGACCAGGGTTCGTACGGTGACGGCCAGAAGGCGTCGGCGGTGGGTCTGATCTGTACGAACACCGCGTTGAGTCCGTTGTCCACGGCCTCGTCGTACAGGTCGGTCAGGTCGGCCTGCTGCCGTTCCGGGGTCTGGCCCTGCGACGTGGGCCAGTCGATGTTCTGCACCCCGGCGATCCACTCGGCCCGCATCTGGTGTTTGGGCGGTGCGTCGGGGTCGGTCTCGCAGAGCGGCTGATTCACCGGCTCCGGCGCGGCGGCGGCCTGCGGGGCGTGGACCAGCGCCGCGGCCAGAGCCGCGGCGAGGGCTCCCGCAAAGAGCGCGGTCCGCGGGCGGGCGGGTGGTGCGGCGGTGCGGGGGAACGGAGCCGAGGTCTCGTGGTGTGTGGAGGGTCGGTTCCGGTTCGGGTACGCCAAGGTTGCTCCTTCAGGCTTGCGCCGCACGACCGGGGACGCGGGGCGCCCCCGTCGGGCGCTCCGGTGCCCGTGTGCGACGGTCAGCTCGGGCTTAGGAGAAAACCTTCATGATTTGCCCGCCGATTGCAACACTCCTACGCGAGTTTGCGACAGATGGATGAAATGAGAACTGTTTCGTGGAAATCCCGTTACGGAGGTTTCCGGAGGCGCTCACCGATCCCGTCGGCTCCGACGACGCTCTAGGGGGTCTCCAACGGAGAGGTGAGGAGCAGACCCGCGCCGGTGGCGGTGCCCCCACCGACGCCGTTCAACGCCAGCTCCTGGAGCGCCTCGCTGTCCCGGACCACGGCCTCCCCGGTGAAGTGGTGGCGGGCGGGACGACCACCCAGGCGCTTCCATTCCGCCGCCGTCACCTGGAGGGCCTCACCCAGCTTCTGGTCCAGCCACGCCTCGAACTCCTCCTCCGGCAGCGCGACCTTCTTGCTGCGCGGCTTCCCGCCCTCTTCGGAGGGTGCCACCTCGCGCTGAGCGGTCGGCGCGGTGACCAACTCCCAACGCACGGTCTCACCCTCCACGTGCCGGGTCATCGGCTGGATCGAGGCCGAGACCGCGCCGGGGATCTTGCCCCAGGCGGGGGCGGTGTCGGAGCTGACCACCAGCATGGTGGGGGACAGGCGAGTCCAGAGCACCCGGGCCTCGGTGCCGGGGGCGGGGGCGAGGGCCCTGCGAACGGCCTTGCTCATCACCGCCCACTGGTCCATTCCGGCGCTGCGCTGGGGGTTGAGACTGATGCGGGACAGGTACAAGGAGATCCGATCTGGGTCGTGCCGTGGTGGCGGGGCGCGGGCGCGGTGACGCGCCCGGGGACTCCAGCCTACGAGGGGCGGGCCGCTGGTCAGCCCGCCCCTCAGGCCTCCCGGATCAGTCCCAGGTCGTGTGGAGGACCCGTTCGGTGTCGACGTACCCCGTCCGCAGGAAGGAGTCGACCATCGGTGTGTTGTGCAGGTCCGTCGCGGCGCGGATCCGCGGGACCCCCAGGTCGGCGAGGATACGCGTGCCCTCGGCGAGCACGTCGTCGATGTACCCGTTGCCCCGGTGCTCGGGCACGATCGCGAGGTAGCCGATCACGGGGTTGTAGTCGTTGCGGGCTGGCGTGACGAAGCCGACGGGCGTCCCGTCGGGCAGGGTCGCGATCCGCCACCAGTCCCGGGGGCTGGTGTAGCGGGCAAGCTCGTCCGCGAACATGCGCTCGGCCTCCCCCCGCTCGGGCGCAGGGTGAGGCGGTCGTTCTCGGTGGTCAAAGCACGCTCCGGTGGGAGGGCGCCCGAGGGGTCAGCGGTGCTCCGCCGGTCGGGTGGACTCGGGCGCGGTGAGGTTGGCGCAGGTCTTCATCGCGTTATCCCTCCCTTTCCTTGACGTGGTGCCGACACGGTGCCGGGCCCCTTCCTACCGGACCGGGCGCCGCGCCGCACGCGAATTGACCGCCTAGGAGACGGCCTCGCCGATGCGCGGCGCCAGGTGCTCCAGGGCGTAGGGCACGGACAGCACGGAGTTGTAGGTGACCGCGCCGCGCTCGTCCAGGGAGGTGGTGACGACGGCGTCCTCGCGCACCACGTCGAGCGACTCGAACACGCTCGCGCCCTCGGTGATGTCGAAGTCCGCGTCGTCACTCATCACCAGCAGCAGGTCGCCGTCGAGCAGGTCGACCCGTTCGGTGGACAGCTCCACGAAGAAGTCGTCCCCGCTGTCCCGCTCGCTGATCGGCTCGGGGATGGTGAACCCCAGCGACATGAGGAATCGGCCGCGGGCGTCACCGGGAAGGTAGGCACCGTACTTGCCGTCGTAGGGCAGGACGGCGGTCCCGTCGAGGCCCTCGAACCCGGGGTACTCGACGCGTGCCTGCTCGAAGAGCTCGTCAGTGGCGGCGTTGAGGGCGGCGCCCTCCTCGGGGCGCCCGAGGGCGGTCGCGATGATCTGTGTGGCCTCGTCCCGGGGCACGGTGTAGGCGGCCGTGCCCTCCGGCCGGGCGACCACGGGTGCGATCTGGGACAGGGTCTCGTAGGTGGCCTCGTCGAACCCCGCGGAGACGCCGACGATGAGGTCGGGGGCGAGGTTGGCGATCTGCTCGACGTTGGGCTCGGAGTCGGAGTCGATCCGGGTCAGCTCCGCGTCGCCGACCAGTTCGTCGGTCCACGGGCCGAGCCCGGACTCGTAGAACGAGTAGCCCGTGTTGCCGACGGGCACGAGGTCCAGGGCCAGGACCGCGTCGGCGTCCGTGACGCCGAGGGTGACCACCCGGGCGGGTTCCTCCTCGATGGTGGTGCTGCCGTACTCGTGCTGCACGGTCACGGGGAACGCGCCCTCGGCGGACAGGGAAGCGGCCCCGTTCTCGGAGGGGTCGTCAGCGGTCCCGCACGCGGTGAGGGGAAGGAGAAGGACCAGGGCGCACGCGAGTGTACGGGGGGCGGGACCGGGGGACATGGGACTCCGTTCAGCAAGGGCGAGGCGGGGGCTACTTTATCCCTGCTGGTCACGTGTGTGTGGGTTCGGGGTGGTTGACAGGGCGGCCCCCGGTGCCTCACCCTCGCTCCTATGGGAACCCCCTTGCAGAGCCGCCCGACCGCACGCCGGTCCGCGCGGGCCCGCCGCGGAACGCCGGGCCTGATCCTGCGCCGTGGCCGCCTGGGTTCCCCTCCACGCCGTTGACCCTCCGGGCCCCTGGCCCGTGACGTCCGGTGCGTCGATCCCCCTGCCTTCGGGTAGGGGTTGACCAGCGCTTTCCGTGATCACCCACCATGCTCCACACCCGACGATCCGCTTTGTCGTTATTTCCGACCAGAAAGGCAGGAAAAATGACCCTGACCGCCGACTCCGCAGCCACCCGGACCCTCCGGGAGTGCTCCGCAGTGGACACCGCCCTCGTCGAGGGGCCCCGCACGCTGAGCCGCCTCCCCGAGGGTGCCGTCTCCCGCCCCTACGAACTGTTCGAGGTCCGGCCGCTCGGGGCGCTCATCGGGGCGGAGATCCACGGGATCGACCTCCGGGACGAGATCGGTGAGGAGCTGCGCGACGAGCTCAACCGCGCGCTCCTGGAGTTCAAGGTGATCTTCTTCCGCGACCAGCCCATCGACTCCGCCCGCCAACAGGAGATCGCCCGCCTGTGGGGTGAGCTGGAGACCAACCCGTTCATCGAGCAGGGCGACGACGCGCACATCGCCCGGTTCGCCAAGGGCGAGGCCCCGCCCAGCTACGAGAACGTCTGGCACACCGACGTCACCTGGCGCGAGGCGCCCGCCCTCGGCGCCATCCTGCGCCTGGTGGAGGTCCCGCCGGTCGGCGGCGACACCATGTGGGCGGACATGGCCGCCGCCTACGACAACCTGCCCCAGGACGTCAAGGAGCGCATCGAGGGGCGCACCGCGGTGCACGACGTGATCCCCGGCTTCGTCCGGTTCCTGGACGAGGACCGCCTGCTGGAGTGGCAGGACCGCTTCCCGCCCGTCGAGCACCCCGTGGTCCGCGTGCACCCCGAGACCGGGCGACGCACCCTCTTCGTCAACGTCTCCTTCACCACCCGGATCGTGGGGATGGAGAAGGCGGAGAGCGACGAACTGCTGCGCTACCTCTTCCAGCAGGCGCACACCCCCGAGTTCCAGGTGCGCTTCCGGTGGGAGCGAGACTCGGTCGCCTTCTGGGACAACCGCGCCACCCAGCACTACGCGGTGAACGATTACCACCCGCACCCGCGCGTGGCCGAGCGCGTCGCGATCGTGGGCGACCGCCCCTTCTGACCCCGGACGACCTGCTGACTCAGCACGGGCCCCGGTCATTCCGGGGCCCGCCGCCCCTCGGGCGGAACCTCACCGGGAGCCCTCAACACCGTCCCCGCCCCCATGGTGTGGCGCTCCGCCCTCCTCCCCGCTCGGCCCGTCCACGGGGCCGCGGACCGGGCGCAGGGTGAGGGTGACGCCGAGGGCGGCCAGCGCCACGGCCCCGACCAGCGCGTAGACGGGCAGGTACCCGCCGAGCGACGAGGCGGTCAGGACGGCCCCGGCGACGGCGACCAGGGCGGAGGTCACGACGGACTCCGCGATCTGGAGGGCCGACCCGTTGCGGCCCTGGAGCTTCACCGGGGAGAGGGTCATCACCGTCGAACTGACGCGCGGCATGGCGATCCCCATGCCGACCCCCATCACGACGCAGCAGACGGCGGCCGCCGCGACGGGCAGCAGCCCGCCCACCACCAGGGCCGCCCCCACCGGGCCGCACACCACGAGCGCGGCCGCGAGGTACAGCGGTTCGGGGCGGTGCGGGTCCTCCGCGGACCGTCCCTGCCACCAGGCGCCGCCCGCCCAACCCAGCGCCCCCACCGCCACCACGAGACCGGAGACGGCGGGCGCGTAGCCGAGTTCGTACTGGAGGTAGGGCGGCAGATAGATGTCGGTGGCCGACACCGCCCCACCCATCAGGGCACGGAGCAGCACCAGCCGAGGGATCCCGGCCCGGGCGCGCAGGGTGCCCGGTGGCAGGAGCCGCACGGCCGCCGCCGCCAGAACGGCGGTACTGGCCACCGTCCCCGCCACCAGGGCGGGCACGGCCTGCTGGCCCGACAGGTGCAGTCCCAGCAGTGCGGCCGCCGCGACCCCCGCCCAGAGCAGGCGCGGGTCGAACGGCGAACCACCGCCGTGCCCCTTCCCGGCCCGGCGCGCCACCCCCACCAGCATCACCAGCGACACCGCTGACCCGACCAGGACCAGTGCGAACACCACCCGCCAGTGCACCGCCTGCACCAGGAGCCCGGACACCAGCGGCCCCACGACCGACGGCAGCAACCACGCCAGGGTCAGCGATCCGAACATGCGCGGCCGCAGGTCCTCGCGCACGGACCGCGCGATGACCACGTACAGGACCACGGAGTCGATCCCGCCGCCGATTCCCTGGAGCAGTCGTCCGACCACGAAGACCCCCATCGTGGGCGCGGCCACGCACAGCGCGAGCCCCAGGAGGAACGCCGCGCCGCCGAACACCAGCGGCCGCAGTGGTCCGCTCCGGTCCGCCCACGTACCTCCGAGGGTCATGCCCACGAGCCCGGTGGTCATCGTCGCCGCGAAGGCCAGCGAGTACCACCGCTCGGCGCCCAGGTCACGGGCGACCACGGGCAGGGCGGTGGTGACGGCGAAGACCTCGAAGGCGACGAAGGTCATCAGCCCGAACACCCCGACCACCAGGAGCCGGGAACCGGGGGCCCAGAGCCGGTCGGGTGCGGCGGGGGCACGAGCCGAGGGCACCTGGTCTGGTCCGGGGGTCACGGGGTTCCGCCCCCGCTCCCGCTCCCGCTCCCGACGAGTAGAGCGACCTTGCCCCGACCGTGGCCGGTCTCCACGTCCAGGTGGGCGCGCCACGCCTCGTCCAGCGGAAGGGCCCGCCTGACCGTCACAGTCAGTTCCCCGCTCGCGCACAGGTCGAGCAGCTCGCGCAGCCGAGCCGCCGACCGGTCACTGGTGATCCACCGGCAGCCCAGTTCCCCGGCCAGACCGGCGTCGACGATCGTGCCGATCCGGCTCCGGTCCCCGACCAGTTCCACCGAGGTCAGCAGGTTGTCGTGCCCGGCCGCGTCGAGGGCCGCGTCCACCCCCCGGGGCGCGGCCGCGCGGACGCGCCCGAGCTGTCCCGCGCCGTACTCCACGGGCACCGCGCCCAGGGAGCGCACGTACTCGTGGTTGGCCGCGCTCGCCGTGCCCACCACCCGGGCTCCGCGAGCCACGGCCAACTGCACCGCCACCGTGCCCACTCCGCCCGCCGCGCCGTGCACCAGCAGGGTCTGGCCCCCGCGCACGTCCAGCCGCTCCAGGGCGGTGTGCGCGGTCTGTCCCGACGCGGACAGGGTCCCGGCGGTCAGCCACGACACCCCCGGCGGCACGTGCGCGACCTGATCGGCGGGCACGTTCACGTACTCGGCGTAGCAGCCGAGCACCCGGAACCCGGCCACCCCGTCACCCACGGAGAACCCCCGTGCGCCGGGGCCGACGGCGCTCACGGTCCCGGCGAACTCGTTGCCGAGGACCTGCGGGAAGTCGATGCTCGCGCCCGGTGGGGTCCAGCCGCCCCGGACCGCGGCGTCCGTCAGCTGGACACCCGCGACCCTCGCCCGGACCACCACCTCACCCGGGCCCGCCACGGGCCGTGGAACCTCCCGCACGGTCAGGTTCTCGGCGGGCCCGAAGGAGTCGATGGCGGCCGCCCGCATCGCGGCGCTCATCGCACGGCCTCCGCGCCGTTCAGGAGGTCCACCAGTTCGTCGACGCTCCGGGCCCCGCTCAGCAAACGCCCCTCGTACAGGAAGGCCGGGACCGCGCCGACCCCCAGTGCCACGGCGGCCCTGTGGTCGTCCTCGACCTCGTCCGCGTACCGGTCGGAGCCCAGCAGTGAGTCCACCTCCGAGCCGTCGAGCCCGAGCTCGGTCCCGATCCCGCGCAGCGTCGCGGGGTCCGCCAGGTCCTCGCGGCGTTCCAGGTGCCCCGAGAAGGCGCGGTCCCACACGCGGTCCGGGGTGATCCCCCGAGCGACCGCGAGCTTGACCAGCCGGTGGGCGGGCCGGGAGTCGATGCTCAGAACCCCGTCCATGTCGATGGCCAGCCCGTCGGCGCGGCCCGCGTCGGCCACCCGGAGCCGGGTGGCCTCCCACCGCTCGGCACTCATGCCCCACGAGTTCAGCGCCGCCGCGCGCACCGTTCGGTCCCGGGACTGAGGCCCCTCCGGCTCCAGCAGGAAACTCCGGTGCACCACTGTCACCTCACGTTCCACCCGTTCCAGCGCGGCGGCCAGCCGTCGCCGCCCCATCCAGCACCAGGGGCACCTGATGTCGCCCCACACCGTGATCGCGGACATGTGCACGCTCCGATTTCCTCGCCCGAGTCGGTCGCGTAGAGTCCACTTCATCAAGTTCACTTGATGTCAACCGGCCTGGTGGAGGAGCCCGATGCCGAAGCTGGACCCCAAGGTCACCTGGTTGAAGCCCGGTCAGGTGGCCAGCAGGGCGGGGGTGGCGGTGTCCGCCCTGCACTACTACGAGAGCCTCGGCCTGATCAGCAGTCGCCGGACCGCGGGCAACCGGCGCGAGTACCGCAGGGACACCCTCCGCACCATCGCGTTCATCCGCACGGCCCAGCGCCTCGGCCTGTCCCTGGAACGGATCAAGGAGGCCATCGACCAGCTTCCGGAGGACGGTCTGCCGACCAAGCGCGACTGGGCGCGGATCTCCCGTCAGTGGCACGACGACCTGACCCGGCGGATCGAGGAGCTGACCGCTCTGCGGGACCGGTTCTCCAACTGCATCGGCTGCGGATGCCTGTCCCTGGTGGCCTGCCCCTACTCCAACCCGGAGGACGTCCTGGGCCTGGAGGGCCCGGGAGCCCGGCGCTTCCCCTGACCACCTCCCGCGACCCGCCCTGGGGTCGGGCCTCGGAGTGGCGGTTGACCTCAACTCCGGTTGGGGTCCTAGCGTTGCGCCCGTCACCAACCCCACGGAAAGGGCCCCGCCATGCGCCGCACCTCGGTCAATCCCTGGACCTACCCGGAGGGCATGGACCAGGGGGTCCTCATCGAGGGACACCGGCGCCTGCTCTTCGTCAGCGGACAGTGCTCCGTCTCCGCTACGGGGGAGTCGTTGCACCCCGGTGACATGTCCGCCCAGACGGCGACGGCCCTCGACAACGTCGCGACGGTGCTGCGCGGGGCGGGGATGAGCCTGGCCGACGTGGTCCGTATGAACACCTACGTCACCGACATCGACGCCTTCTTCGCCGAGGCGGGAGAGATGATGGCGCAGCGCCTCGGTGTCTTCGACGTCCGACCGCCCGGGGTCTGCGCCGAGGTCACCCGCCTGGGCCGCCCCGAACTCCTCGTGGAGCTGGAGGCCTTCGCCGCCAGCTGACCGGTCGAACGCGGAAGGCCCCCGTGAAAAGGCGTTGTGGCTTCCAGGGGCCTCGGACACACTGGCCCGGACATCGGGCACTCACGCCCGCACCCCCACGTACAGGGAGCGACATGTCCACCCTCCGGGTCACCGCCGAGCGGCTCACGATCCTCCCGCACCCCGACGCCGACGCACTGGAGCTGGCTCGGGTGGGGCTGTTCCACGCGGTCGTCGCCAAGGGTGCCTACCGCACCGGCGACTGGGCGGTCTACGTCCCGGAGAACGCGCTCCTGCCCGAGGAACTCGTCGCCGAGCTGGGGCTGACCGGCAGGCTCGCGGGGGCCGGGAGGAACCGGGTGCGGCCGATCCGTCTGCGGGGCGAGATCTCCCAGGGCATCGTCTGCCGCCCCTCCCTGCTCGCCGACCGCGACCTGCCCGCCGAGCACGAGGCGGGGACCGACTTCGCGGCCGAGCTCGGCATCACCAAGTGGGTGCCGGAGGTCCCGCTGCACATGAGCGGCGACATGGAGCCCGCCCCCGACCTGCTGCGGTGGATCGAGGTCGAGAACATCAAGCGCCACCCGGACGTGTTCGAACCGGGGGAGCCCGTCGTCGCCACAGAGAAGATCCACGGATCGGCCTGCCTCTACACCCTGGTCGCCGAATCCGGGGAGGAGTTCGTCTCCTCCAAGGGCCAGGGGGCGAGGAGCCTGGCGCTGGTGCGCTCGGAGGCCAACCTCTACTGGAGGGCCGTGATCACGCACGAGGTGGGCAAGGCCGCCCGCGCCCTCGCGGAGCGCTTCGGAGCCACCCGGGTGGGCGTGTTCGGAGAGGTGTTCGGCGCGGGTGTACAGGACCTCGCCTACGGCGAGACCGGTCGCGGTGAGCGGCCCGGCTACGCGGTGTTCGACGTCCGGCTGGACGTGGACAGCGTCCGTCGGTGGATCGACGCCGCAGACCTGCCCGCCCTGCTCGCCGAGGTGGACCTGCCCTCGGCACCGGTGCTGTACGAGGGCCCCTACGACGAGTCCGCGCTGTTCGCCGCCGCAGACGGAGCGGAGACCTGGAGCGGGTCCGACCTCCACCTGCGTGAGGGCGTGGTCGTGCGGCCCTCGAGGGACCGCTACTCGCGGGTCCTGGGCGGCCGGGCGATAGCCAAGTTCGTCTCCGACGCCTACCTCACCCGCGGGGGCGGCACCGAGTTCGAGTAGCCGTGACCGGGTCAGGCGTCTTCGGGGTCCTCGGTCACCGGACCGCGGACCCCGGGGTCACCGGTCGTCCCCGCGTATGGCGTGGTGGACGAAGTCGAGCAGGCTCGCCAGCCCACTCGTGAGGTCCACGCTCTCGTCCATGACCCACGAGCTGATCAGCCCGTCGGTACTGCGCAGGATGATGTTGGCGGTGCTCCGGGGGTCGAACTCCCGGAACGCGCCCTCGCGCTGTCCCCGCCGGAGGATCCCCGCCAGCTCCTCGACCTCCTCTTCGAGGGGGCCGCCGAAGGGGCTGCTGCCGTCCGGCGAGCGGTGGTTCACGATGATGTCGCTCATGGCGAGGAACCCGGTCCGGTGCGCGGCGTAGTACTCGACCTGGCTGCTGATCCACGCGCTGACCTGGCCCGACGCGGTGGTCTGTGCTCCGACCCCGGCGGTGAGGCGCTCCGTCGCCGCCTCGATGAACCGCTCCGCGACCAGGACCATGAGTTCGTCCTTGCCCTCGAAGTGGTACGAGATCACGCTCTTGCTGATCCCCGCCTGCTCGGCGATCCGCGCCAGGGAGGTGTGGGCGTAACCGAACCGCGCGACGGTCTCGGTGGCCGCCTCCACGACCTGTTCGCGTCGCGCCCGCTCGATGAACGACGCACGCTTGCGTCCGACCGGACCGTTCTCCGTCTGCATGGTCCTACTCTAGGCCGGTCGGCCTGGTCACCGGGGGGTGTCGACGGCCTCTCCGGGGGCGTCCGGCGTCCCGGCGTCCGCCGAGGGGGAGTCGTCCGGGTGGCGGCGCGACAGCAGGTAGCCGAGCGCCAACACGATGCCCGTGCCGATCGCCGTGTACCAGGTGAACCCGATCAACCCGGGTTGGAAGAGGAACAGCCAGGACATGGTCGCCACCGCCACGGCGAAGGCGAGGATCGCGTCCCTCTGGCGGGCCCGGCGCACCCACAGCCCCAGGAAGAACGCGCCCAGCAGCCCGCCGTAGGTCAGGCTGGCCACGGAGAGCCCCAGTTCGACGACCGGGTTGTCGGTGCCGGTGAAGAACGCCGCCACCCCGACGAACACCAGCCCCCAGCCCAGGGTGAACAGCCGGCTCAGCCGCAGTGCCTGGGCGTCGGGCAGCGTGCGTCGGGAGAACTGCTGGTACAGGTCGGCCATGGTCGAGGAGGACAGCGCCGACAGCGACGAGGACAGCGTGCTCATCGCCGCAGCCATGATCCCGGCCAGCAGCAGCCCGGCCAACCCGGCCGGCAGCCCCTCGACGATGAACACCGGGAAGAGCTCGTCGGAGGAGTTGAGCCCGAGCCCCGCCACCGACGCGGCCTCGAAGTACGAGTACAGGGCCAGTCCCACGGTGAGGAACAGTGCGAACTGGACGAAGACCACCACCCCGCTGACGATCACCGCCTTCTGCGCGTCCCGCAGGCTCCGGCAGCCCAACAGCCGCTGCACGATGATCTGGTCGGCGCCGTGGGAGGCCGTGGACAGCAGGGCCCCGCCCACCAGGGCCGTGATCGTGGCGTAGGGCGCCGAGACAGGGTTCGAGGTGAAGTCCAGGAACTGGGTCTTCCCGGCGTCGGCCGCCACCGCGAGGAAGTTCACGTCCAGGCTGGTGGCGATGACGACGAGGGAGACCACGCCGCCCACCACGTACACGCCCATCTGGAGCACGTCGACCCAGACCACGGCCCTGATCCCGCCCACCAGGGTGTAGAGGATCGTCACCACGCCCAGGACCGCCACGATCACGAAGTACGAGGTGTCCAGCCCGAGGGAGTCCAGGATGATCTTCATGGGGATGGCCGCCGCGAACAGCCGCACCCCGTCGGCGAGGAGCCGGGTGAACAGGAACGTGACCGCGGCGGTGCCCTGCATGCCCCGCCCGAACCGGAGCCCCAGGTAGGCGTAGGCGGTGGTCATCTCGCCCCGGTAGTAGCGGGGGAGCAGGAGGAAGGCGACGACCACCCGCCCGATCAGGTAGCCGACCGCCACCTGGAGGAACGTGACGTTGCCGAGGTAGGCCACCCCCGGGACGCTGATCACGGTCAGGGCGCTGGTCTCGGTGGCCACCACCGACAGGCACACCGCCCACCAGGGCAGCTGCCGGCTGCCGATGAAGTAGTCCCTGACGTCGCGCTGGCGCCCGGACAGCCGCAGCCCCAGCCAGGCCGAGGCCAACAGGTACACCGCGATGACGACGAGATCGATGGTCTGCACTGCGTCCTCCGGGGGTCTCCATCGGGACTTCGGGCGCGCGCGGGGCTCAGCCGCCCGGCGCCTCCACGTACAGGCGGCGCGGGGCGGTGGCCGCGGGCTCGGGCAGGCGCAACGGGCGCAAGCCCGGGGTGATCCGCCCGGCCACCGGGGCCCGGCGGGCGCCCGTGCAGTCCGGGACCGACCCGGCCAGCCCGTGCCAGCTCAGGAACCCGATCAGCGCGAACAGGTACGCCTCCTTGGCGTCGCCGTCCAGGCCGATCCGTTTTGTGGAGTCCAGTCGCGCGGGGGACAGGTGCGCGGCCAGCCGCTCCATCAGCACGGGGTTGCGGGTGCCGCCGCCGGAGGCGAGCACCTCGGTCACCCCGAACGGTTCCAGGGCGTCGGCGACCGTGACGGCGGTGAGCTCCACCAGGGTGGCGATCAGGTCGCCGTCGGTGAGTTGGCTCCCCTCCGAGGGGCGGCCGACGTACCTGAGAGCCGCCTCCAGGTAGCCGGGCCCGAACAGCTCCAGCCCGGTGGTCTTGGGTGCGGGCAACCGGTAGTAGGGCTCGGCCAGCAGGCGTTCCAGCAGGTCGGGGTCGGGGCGGCCGGTCCGGGCCAGGGCGCCGTCCGCGTCGAGGTCGGCCCGCCCGTTCGTGACGAGGCGCATCGCGGCGTCGACCAGCGCGTTGGCGGGCCCGGTGTCGAACGCCCGGGGCGACAGTCCGTCGCGCACCACCGTCACGTTGGCGATGCCGCCGAGGTTGAGCGCGGCGGTCGGCTCCGTGCGGCCCCCGAGCAGCAGCAGGTCGAGGGTGCTTGCCAGCGGCGCGCCCTGGCCTCCGGCGGCGACGTCCGCCACCCGCAGGTCCGACACCACGGGCAGCCCGGTGGCCTCGGCGATCCAGGCGGGTTGGCCCAGTTGGAGGGTGCCGAGCACGGAGTTGCCGTCCGCCCAGTGGAAGAGCGTCTGGCCGTGCGAGGCGACGAGATCGGCGCGTCCGTCCGCGAACTCCTCGATCCCCTGCCGTGCCGCCGCCGCGAACTCCTGGCCGATCCGGGTGTCCAGCTGGCAGACGGCCTCCATCGTGGTGGCGGCGGGCGGCAGTGCGCCCCGGACCGCCTCACGGAGGGAATCGGAGTAGGGGGTGGTGCCGAATCCCAAGGGGAGGAGTCGGACCAGTGAGCCACCGTCCTCCAGTTCGAGGCGGGCGGCGGCGACGTCGATCCCGTCCGCCGAGGTCCCGGAGGACACACCGATGACGATCATGCGGCTCCTGAGGCAGGGGTCAGGGGGCGGGCGGGGAGCCCGTCCGAGGAAGGTACCCCGCGCGCCGCGTCCCGTCACCCGGTCGGAGCCCTCCGTTTCATCCGGAAGGAGACCTCCGTGCCACCCGGGCGGAGTCCTCCGTCCGGTTCGGCCCCGTGGCTCACCGGCGTCGGCGGGGGGAGCCGCCTCCGAACCCGGCGAGGTGGAGGGCGAGCAGGAGCAGTCCGGTCAGGGCGAGGGTGTTGGTCGTCACGATCCCCTCGATGTTGAGCCCGAGGATCTCGAAGAGGACGGCGATGCCGAACAGCACCGCTGCGACGGTGGCGAACACTGTGCCTCCAGGGGGTTGGCGGACACTGGCTGGATGGGGGTGTACCCGTGAACCGTCGCGTGAACCGGCGGGAACCCGACCTGATCGCGGGCGTGGTCAGGGCACCAGTTTGCATGTTCATGCGTTTAGGCGCATACTTTTTGCATGTCCAAGGTGCTCACTTCCCTGCCTGTCGGTGAACGTGTCGGAATCGCCTTCTCCGGAGGCCTCGACACGTCCGTAGCGGTCGCGTGGATGCGCGAGAAGGGCGCTGTCCCCTGCGCCTACACCGCCGACATCGGCCAGTACGACGAACCCGACATCGCCTCGGTGCCGGGTCGTGCCACTGACTACGGCGCGGAGATCGGGCGCCTGGTCGACTGCCGCGAGGCCCTCGTGGAGGAGGGGCTCGCCGCCCTCGCCTGCGGTGCCTTCCACATCCGCTCCGCCGGTCGCGTCTACTTCAACACCACCCCCATCGGCCGCGCCGTCACCGGCACCCTCCTGGTCCGCGCCATGCTCGAGGACGGCGTCCAGATCTGGGGCGACGGCTCGACCTACAAGGGCAACGACATCGAGCGGTTCTACCGCTACGGTCTGCTCGCCAACCCCTCCCTGCGGATCTACAAGCCGTGGCTCGACGCCGACTTCGTCACCGAGCTCGGCGGCCGCAAGGAGATGTCCGAGTGGTTGCAGGAGCGGGACCTGCCCTACCGCGACAGCACCGAGAAGGCCTACTCCACCGACGCCAACATCTGGGGTGCCACCCACGAGGCCAAGGCCCTGGAGCACCTCGACACCGGCATCGAGATCGTGGACCCCATCATGGGCGTCCGGTTCTGGGACCCCGAGGTCGAGGTCCCCACCGAGGACGTGACGATCGGCTTCGAGAAGGGCCGCCCCGTCACCATCAACGGCCGGACCTTCGCCAACTCCGTCGAGCTGGTCCTGGAGGCCAACGCCATCGGCGGCCGCCACGGCATGGGGATGTCCGACCAGATCGAGAACCGCGTGATCGAGGCCAAGAGCCGGGGCATCTACGAGGCCCCGGGCATGGCGCTGCTGTTCGCCGCCTACGAGCGCCTGGTCAACGCCATCCACAACGAGGACACCCTCGCCACCTACCACAACGAGGGCCGTCGCCTCGGCCGCCTCATGTACGAGGGCCGCTGGCTGGAGCCCCAGGCCCTCATGCAGCGTGAGGCCCTCCAGCGCTGGGTGGGCACCGCCGTCACCGGCGAGGTCACCCTGCGTCTGCGTCGCGGCGACGACTACTCGATCATGGACACCACCGGCGCGGCGTTCAGCTACCACCCGGACAAGCTGTCCATGGAGCGCACCGAGGACTCCGCGTTCGGTCCCAGCGACCGCATCGGCCAGCTGACCATGCGCAACCTGGACATCGCCGACTCCCGCGCCAAGCTGGAGGAGTACGCGGCCCTGGGCATGGTCGGCGACAGCTCGCACCCGACCTCGATCGGTGCCGCGCAGGCGGCCTCCACCGGTCTGATCGGCGCGATGCCCGAGGGCGGTGCCGAGACCATCGCCTCCCGCGGTCAGGGCTCCGAGGACGACCTGCTCGACTACGCGGCCATGGAGGCCGGTACCGACTAGGCGTCTTTCTGGATCATTCCGCGCTCGCGCCCGCCCTCCAGGCGACGTCGAGACCGCACCGCCGCGCCCCGTCCGGACCTCCGGGCGGGGCGCGCCTGTGCGCGGGACCAGCCCGCGGTGGCGCCGGACCAGCGGATCTGGCGGGGGAGCACGTCGTCGCCTAGCCTGTGCCCCCCAGCCCCCAGCGGAAGGAAGGTTCGCGTGGAGCGTCGTCCCATGGACATCGAGGCCTACACCGAGCGCACCCGGAACGGCCCCTGCTTCGTCTGCTCCATCGTGTCCGGCACGCCGGGCTTCGAACACGAGGTGCTCTTCGAGGACGACGACCACATCGCCTTCTTCGGCCGCCACCCCACGCTGCCCGGCCACACCCTGGTGGCCCCGAAGGCGCACGTGGAACACGTCGTGCGCGACCTCGACGAGGCCGCCTACACCCGCACCATGCTGGTGGTGCGGGAGGTGACGCTCGCCGTCGAGGACGTGTTCGAGTCCGAGCGCACCTACCTGCTCTCCCTCGGCAGCCAGCAGGGCAACCGCCACCTCCACTGGCACATCGCCGCCCTGCCGCCCGGCGTCCCGTACGAGGAGCAGCAGTACCACGCCCTCATGACGGAGAACGGCGTCCTGGTCGTCGATCCCGTCGAGTACGCAGCCAGGGCCGAGCGGGTCCGCGCCGCCCTCCGCGCACGGGGCCGACTCCCGCTCTGACCTTCGCGCAGTCCCGAGGAGGCCCCTCTCCGCCGGAGAGGGGCCTCCTCGCTGCCCGCAGCCAGCTACAGCTGAGTGAATCCATCATTTGACTAATTCCAGAAAAGGCGGCAGACTCCGAACCATGCCCACCTCTCCGGATTTCGAGCGAATGCTGCGCGAGTCCGCTCTGAGGGTGACGAGCCCGCGGTTAGCTGTCCTCTCCGTCGTGCACGAGCACCCACACGCGGACACGGAGTCGATCATCGACCACGTGCGTGCGGAACTCGGCGCGGTGTCCGTCCAGGCCGTCTACGACGTGCTCAAGGCACTGACCGGCGCTGGCCTGGTGAGACGTATCCAGCCACAGGGCTCCGTGGCCCGCTACGAGACGCGGGTGGGGGACAACCACCACCACGTCGTGTGCAGGTCCTGCGGCGCCATCGCGGACGTGGACTGTGCGGTCGGCCACGCGCCGTGCCTGACCGCGTCCGCTGACCACGGCTTCTCGATCGACGAGGCCGAGGTCGTCTACTGGGGCCAGTGCGCCGAGTGCTACGGCGCACGGAGCTCCTGAACCACATTCCACCTCTTCCCGTAAGGAAGTCGATGTCTGAAAACAACGAGGTCGTTGCCCCCACCCCGCCGCAGACCGGGGGATGCCCCGTCGCGCACGGTGACGGGCTGACGCACCCCACCCAGGGTGACGGCAACCGTGAGTGGTGGCCCAACCAGCTCAACCTGAGGATCCTCGCCAAGAACACCCCGGTGTCGAACCCGCTCGGTGAGGGCTTCGACTACGCGAAGGCCTTCGAGGCCCTCGACCTCGACGCCGTGAAGGCCGACATCGCGGCACTGCTCACGGACTCGCAGGACTGGTGGCCCGCCGACTTCGGTCACTACGGCCCGCTCATGATCCGCATGGCCTGGCACAGCGCCGGCACCTACCGTTCGCACGACGGCCGCGGCGGCGGCAGCGCCGGTCAGCAGCGCTTCGCCCCCCTCAACAGCTGGCCCGACAACGGCAACCTCGACAAGGCCCGCCGTCTGCTCTGGCCCGTGAAGAAGAAGTACGGCCAGAACATCTCCTGGGCCGACCTCTTCATCCTCACCGGCAACGTCGCCCTGGAGTCCATGGGCTTCAAGACCTTCGGCTTCGCCGGTGGCCGCGAGGACGTGTGGGAGCCGGAGGCCGACGTCTACTGGGGCCCCGAGACCACCTGGCTCGACGACCAGCGCTACTCCGGCGACCGCGACCTGGAGAAGCCCCTCGCCGCAGTGCAGATGGGCCTCATCTACGTCAACCCCGAGGGCCCCAACGGCAACCCGGACCCGCTGGCCGCCGCCCGCGACATCCGTGAGACCTTCGGCCGCATGGGGATGAACGACGAGGAGACCGTCGCCCTCATCGCCGGTGGCCACACCTTCGGCAAGACGCACGGCGCCGCCCCGGACAGCAACCTGGAGGCCGAGCCCGAGCGCGCCGGCCTGGAGATGCAGGGTCTGGGCTGGAAGAACAACCACGGCACCGGCAAGGGCGCCGACTCCATCACCTCGGGCCTGGAGGTCACCTGGACCACCACCCCCGCGCAGTGGAGCGAGGGCTTCTTCAAGAACCTCTTCGAGTTCGAGTACGAGCTCACCCAGAGCCCGGCCGGCGCCAACCAGTGGATTGCCAAGGACGCCGAGGAGATCATCCCCGACGCCCACATCCCCGGCAAGAAGCACAAGCCGACCATGCTCACCACCGACCTGTCGCTGCGTGTCGACCCGGTCTACGAGCAGATCTCGCGTCGCTTCTACGAGGACCACGAGGCCTTCAAGGACGTCTTCGCCCGCGCCTGGTTCAAGCTGACCCACCGCGACATGGGCCCCAAGGCCCGCTACCTCGGCTCCGAGGTTCCCGCCGAGGACCTGGTCTGGCAGGACCCGCTGCCCGTCCAGGAGGGCGAGGTCATCGGTGACGCGGAGATCGCCGCCCTGAAGGCGAGGATCGCCGAGTCCGGCCTGTCCGTCGCCGACCTGGTGTCCACCGCGTGGGCCTCAGCCTCGACCTACCGCGACAGCGACAAGCGCGGCGGCGCCAACGGTGCCCGCATCCGCCTCGAACCGCAGATCGACTGGGAGGTCAACAACCCGGCCGAGCTGCGCCGCGTGCTCGCCGAGCTCCAGGGCATCGTCGACGAGTTCAACGCCTCCTCCACCAAGAAGGTCTCCGTCGCCGACGTGATCGTCCTCGCCGGTGGTGTGGGTGTCGAACGGGCCGCCAAGGCCGCTGGTCAGGACGTCACCGTCCCGTTCACCCCGGGCCGTGTGGACGCCACCGACGAGCACACCGACGCTGAGTCCTTCTCCTACCTGGAGCCGGTCGCCGACGGTTTCCGCAACTACTACGGCAAGGGCAACCGCCTCCCGGCCGAGTACCTGCTGCTGGACCGCGCCAACCTGATCGGTCTCAGCGCTCCGGAGACCACCGTCCTGGTGGGTGGCCTTCGCGTGCTCGGCACCAACTTCGACAACTCGGACCTGGGTGTCTTCACGGACCACCCGGGCGCGCTGACGAACGACTTCTTCGTCAACCTGCTCGACCTCAACACCAACTGGTTCGCGACCGGTGACGACTCCGCCACCTCGGAGACCTTCGTCGCCAAGGACGCCTCCGGTGCGGTCAAGTGGACCGGCAGCCGCGTGGACCTGGTGTTCGGCTCCAACTCCGAGCTGCGCGCCGTGGCCGAGGTGTACGCCTCGGACGACGCCAAGGAGAAGTTCGTCCAGGACTTCGTCGCCGCGTGGAACAAGGTCATGAACGCCGACCGGTTCGACCTGGTCTAGTTCGACCCCGGGCGCGTCCGAGGGGTGGTCCCGGGCTCCCGGAGCCTCCGGGGACCCACCCCTCGGACACCGCCCCCGCCGCCGGCCCGACCCTCACCGGTCGGGCCGGTTTCGTGTGCGCGGCTCCCTCACGGGCCACCTCACGCACTCCACGCGCTCCGGCCCGGTGAGCCGCTCCCGTAACCGCTCGGCGGCCTCGCCGCTCAGGTTGACCAGGTACGCCACCCGCGCGAGGTCCAGCATCGCCGCGTCGGAGGGGCTGTCCCCGTAGGCGGCCCAGATCTCGCCCCGCACCCCGGCCTCGGCGACCATCCTCACCTTGCTCGAACCGTGGCAGTGGCGCCGCGACCAGGCCGCCCCAACGCCGCCGGAGCGTGGAGGAGACCACGCGGACACGGGGATCGATCTCCCGGCACAGCGCCAAGGCGAGCCGGTCCGCGCACGCGGTCACCACCGCGACGTCGTCTCCGGCATCGAGGTGCTCCGCCAGAGCGGCGGCGCCGTCCGGTCGCAGTCGCTCCCGCACGTCCAGGTCCCGCACGTGGTCCCGGACGAGCCGGTCCAGACCGGCGTCGTCCACACCCACGGTGCCCACCCACAGCAGGAGCGAACCCGCGTGCACCCGCCAGGACCGACGGGCCAGGGCCCCGGCGATCACTGGAGACAGCGCCACCGCACCCGCCACGCGCAGCGGCGAGCGTGCGAGCAGGCGCCAGGTGAACCGCGCGAACGAGTCGTGGTCGATCAGGGTGTCGTCGAGGTCGAACAGGGCCCAGGCCATGGCGGGTCCTCAGAGTTCTTCGACCGGGAGCTCGAACTCCGTGGAGATCCTCAGGTCCTCGTCCAGGAACAGGAGCGAGTTCGGGTGCTGCCCGCTCATGGGGAGGGGCGCATGGGGCCGTTCGGGTCGTTCGGGGGTTCGCCCCGGGAGCCCACCGGACGGCTTTCCCGGGGCCCGACGCCCCCGAGGCCACCCGGTGGTCAGAGCCAGTCGTGCTCGCGCGCGTACCTCGCCGCCTCGTGCCGGGTCCGCGTCTGCGTCTTGCCCATCGCGTTCGAGAGGTAGTTGCGCACCGTACCCTCCGCCAGGTGCAGCCGGGCGGCGATGTCGGCGGCCGAGTAACCGTCGCTGGTGGCCCGCAGCACGTCGATCTCCCGTTCGGTGAGCGGGCAGTCGTCGATCACGGCGAGCGCGGACACGTCCGGGTCCACCCACCGTTTGCCCTCGTGCAGGGTGCCGATCACCGACGTGATGTGGGCGGGTTCGGCCGATTTGCTCACGAATCCCTGCACCCCCAGCTTGAGCGCCCGGCGCAGCACGCCCGGGCGGGCGTGCCGGGTCAGCATCAGGATCACCTGCTCCGGCAGCTCCCGGCGGATGCGCGCCACGGCCCCGAGCCCGTCCACCCCGGGCATCTCCAGGTCGATGACGAGCACGTCGGGGCGGTGCTCCAGGGTCGCCGCCACCGCGGACTCCCCGTCATGGGCCTCGGCGAGCACCGTGATCTCGCCCTCCAGGGGCAGGAGCGCGGCCAACGCCTTGCGCAGCAGGGCCTCGTCGTCGGCGAGTACCACGTTGATCATCGGTCGTCCCTCCGCCCGGAGAACGCGGCGGCGGTCGTGAACCGCCCGTCCCGCTGCTCCACTGTCAGTGTGCCCCCGTCCCGCTCCACCCGGTCGCGCAGGGCCGCCAGCCCTCCGAGCTCGGGAGTCGCCTCCCCGCGCACCCCGTCGTTCACGATGCTGATGCCGGACCCGGTGAGCGTGATCCGTACCTGCCGCGCCTCCGCGTGACGCAGGATGTTGGTGGTCGTCTCCCGCAGGACCTGGCCGAGCGTCTCCGCCGCCCTGGTCCCCGGTTCGCCCTCGCCCCGGCGCTCCACGCGCACCTCGATCCCGGCCGCCTCGAAGAGGTTCTTGGCGTTCTCCAGCTCGGCCGACAGGTTGAGCCGCCGCTGCGCGTGGGCCAGCTCCTTGGTCTCGGCGATGGTCTCGCCCACCAGGGAGTAGACCTCGTCCAGCTCCCGCACCACCTGTTCGGTGTCGGCGTGCACCAGCTTCCGGGCCAGCGCGACCTTCAGCTTCACCACGTGCAGGGTGTGCCCCTGGATGTCGTGCAGGTCACCGGCGAAGCGCACGCGCTCCCGGGCCACGGCCAGCTCGGCGTCGCGTTCGCGCGCCCTCTCCAGTTCCGTGACCAGCCTCGCCACCAGGTGGTTGAGGGAGGCGAAGACCACCCCGACCAGGCCGACACTGGCCGAACCCACGGCGTACTCCAACAGGAGGTCGCCCGTGCCTCCGGGGGCCGTCACCACCTTCAGCGCGATGACGCCGACCACCAGGGCCAGCAGTCCCAGGGCGACCGGGCGCCGGTACCGGCTCGGCAACCGGAACACGACGACGGTGGCCACCACCGAGAAACCGAACGCGGCCGACGCGCTGTCCAGCCACAGGACCCCGACGATCAGCACGACGGCATTGACGACCAGGCAGGGTGGCGCCACGATCCTGAAGGCCTGCCCGGACCAACTCCGTACTGATATCAGGGCCGCCGCGAGCCCCAGGCACAGCACCAGCACCTGGGCGGGGCTCTGGGCGTTGGTCGAGATCAGCAGAGCTCCGACCGCCGAGATCGACCCGAACACGATGTTCAGGTTGACCACGCGCAACTGCCCCTGCGTGACCTCGGTGGGTTCTGACTCCATGCGGACCCTTCCGGGGAACGACTGCGTGGACCGTCCCAGTATTCTTTCGGCTCCTTCACCCCACCAGTGACACCACGTCATGTCCGGACCCCACGAATGTCACGGCCAGGACGTGACGCGGCCACACTGCCGGGAAACCGGGCGCACGGCTGGAATGGAGGCATGACCTCAACAGCCGCGACACCAGTCATCGACGTCGAGCACCTGAACGTCCGGTACGGCGACTTCCACGCCGTCCGTGACCTGTCCTTCCAGGTGGGACGGGGCGAGTTCTACGCCCTCCTCGGCACGAACGGCGCGGGCAAGACCTCCACCCTGGAGACGGTCGAGGGCCACCGCGCCGCCACCTCGGGCACCGTGCGGGTGTTCGGCCAGGACCCGCGCGACCGACGGGCGGTACGCCCCCGCACCGGCATCATGCTCCAGGAGAGCGGGTTCTCCCCGGACCTGACCGTGCGGGAGTCGGTCCGGCTCATCGGAAGCCTCTCCGGACGCACCGACCGGGTGGAGCGGCTCCTGGGCGTCGTCGGCCTCACGGACAAGGCCGGAACGAGGGTGTCCCAGCTCTCCGGCGGCGAGAAGCGGCGCCTGGACTTCGCCACCGCCGTCTACGGCACCCCGGAACTGGTCTTCCTGGACGAGCCCACCACCGGGCTGGACATCCAGTCCCGGGACGACCTGTGGGACGCCGTGGACCGGCTCCGCGAGGACGGGTCGACCATCGTCCTGACCACGCACTACCTGGAGGAGGCGCAGCAGCGCGCCGACCGGATCGGGCTCATGCACCAGGGGGTGTTCCACCGGGAGGGGACCGTCTCCGAACTCACCCGCGCCCTGCCCGCCACGGTGCGTTTCACCCTGGCGCACTCAGCCCCGGAGCCGCCGCTGCCCGCCACGCGCCAGAGCGACGGTGCGCTCCTCGTCGAGACCACCAGTCTCCAGAAGGACCTGCACGTACTCCTGGACTGGGCACGGGACCACGCGGTGGACCTGGGCGACATCCAGGCCGGGCCCACCCGGCTCGACGACGTCTTCCGCGCCATCGCCGCCGAGTAGGCCGCCCGCACCCGGACCCCGCACGACCTTCCACGCAAAGGAACACACACCATGCTCGCCATCGCTCAGAGTGAGCTGATCCAGATCCTCCGGAACCGGCTCGTCCTGGTCACCATGCTCGTGGTGCCGCTCGCCGGCAGCGGCTTCTACATGTACCTGCACGACACCGCGCCCGACCTGCTGGACCTCGGGGCCGTCGCCTCGGTGCTCATGTTCCTCGTGGTGGTGATGGCCCTCTACACGACCGCCGTGACCACGCTGGCCTCGCGCCGCCAGAACCTCTTCCTCAAGCGGCTGCGCTCGACGGCCGCAGACGACGTCCGTATCCTCACCGGGTTGCTGCTGCCGGTCACCGCCGTGACCCTCGTGCAGGTCTGCGTGGTCCTCACCGTGCTGTCCGTGGTCGCCACCGCGCCCGCCCAGCCGCTTCTGCTGGTGTCGGCGGTCCTGACCACGGTGGTCATGATGCTCGGCCTCGCCCTGGCCACGGCCGGGGTCACCACCTCACCCGAGCACGCGCAGGTGACCACGCTGCCCGTCATGATCGGCGTGCTCGCCATCTCCGGCTGGGTGGGGTTCACCGGCACCGAGGAGCTCACCCTGGTCAAGCGCCTGCTCCCTGGCGGTTCCGCCGCGGAACTGGTGGTCAACGCCTGGAACGGCGGCGTCGCCGTCTCCGAGTCCCTGTTCCTCCTGGCGCCCACTCTGGCATGGGTCGTCGTGGCCGTCGCCCTCGCCAACCGGGTCTTCCGCTGGGAACCGCGTCGTTGACGGACCAGCGCGGGCCGGACGGCCAGGGGGGTACCGACTCCGCCTCCGTCCGGCCGACGGCCCCACCCACCTGAACCCACCTCCACACCGAGGAGCCCACGTTGTCCACGGAGCGCAGCATCCGCCTCCATGACGCCGCCCCGACCCGCCCGGGTTGGCCCGAGGTCGTGCTCGGCCTGCTCGGCATGGTGATCAGCGTCGTCGCCCTGGTGTTCCTCGGCCCGGTCGGGCCGCTCGACCTTGACCCGCTGGTCTACGGACTCCTCGTCTCCGCGTGGTCCGGTGTCGGCGGCCTCCTGGGATTCGGCGTGGCCTACGCGGTGCGCCTTCGTTCCCTCGCGGCCTTCGGCGTCCGGCGCACCACCTGGCGCTGGATGCTCCTCGGCGCCGGGTGGGGGGTGATCGCGCTCCTGGTGAAGGGGGCCGTGATCATGGCCATCACCAGCCTGACCGGCTACGAGAGCAACCCGCAGGGCGTGTACTACGACACGGCGGGCAGTGGCGTGATCGGCCTCGTCCTCACCTTCCTGTTCCTGGCCGTGCTCACCCCGATCGGTGAGGAGTTCCTGTTCCGCGGGGTCGTCACGAACGCTCTGCTGCGCTTCGGCCCGTGGATCGGAGTCCTCGGAAGTTCGGCGATCTTCGCCGTCTTCCATGGCGTCAACCTCATCCTGCCCGCCGCCTTCGTGGTGGGCGTGATCGCCGCCGAGGTCATGCGCCGAAGTGGCTCGGTCTGGCCCGCCGTGGCCGTCCACTCGGTCAACAACATGGCCCTGCCCCTGCTGGTGCTGTTCGCCGGCGCCAGCCTCCCGTCCTGAGTCGCCCGCCCGCCAGCGCTCCTCCTCCCTGTCCGTCTCGTCGAGCCGGGCGGAGGGGCGCCGCCCCCAGGAGGTCGTGGGCGCGGCCCCGGCCATCCCGCCGAACCGCCGGAGTTTCGCGCCCGCCCCCGCCGGTTACGGGAACAGTGAACGGTTCACCAGCCCGAAGGACACCTGACCTCGGCGGGAGATGAGAACGATGCCCGGTGTGGACGAACTGCCCGACACCCTGCGCAGGTCGCCGAAGAAGGCGCAGCGCACCTGGATCGAGGCGCACGACAACGCGGTCGACGAGTACGGGGAGGGTGAGCGGGCCCACCGGGTCGCCTTCGCCGCCGTCAAGCGCAAGTTCGAGAAGGTCGGCGATCACTGGGAGGCCAAGGAGGGGAACGGGAGCGGACCCTCGGACGAGCAGGCGAAGAACCCGAGGGCCGGACGGCGCTCCGGTGCCGACCGCCCCACCGCCGGGGGAGTGGACGCCGAGGCCTCCAAGGGCCACCTCTACAAGCGGGCCCGGCAGCTCGACATCCCCGGGCGCTCCAACATGGACAAGGACGAGCTGGTCGAGGCCCTGCGCAGGGAGAGCGACCGCCGCACCTCGCGGAGCGGTGGGTCCTCCCGGAGCCGCTCCCGCTGACCGGACGGCGGACGCCCTCCCGGTCGCCTGGCCCCCAGGGGCGGCGACCGGCTGCGCCCCGGTCCGTGGGGGCCCGGGCGGCGGCGTGCTCCACGAGGACGTCGATCCCGCCGAGTTCCCGCACGGCCCGATTGACCAGGTGTGCGAACTCGGACCCGTCCACCGGGTCCCCGCGCGCCCACCGCTCGGTGGCCCTGGGCCTGGACCAGGTCGGTCGCCTCCGGTAACCGGTCGCCTCCTTCGAGGAGCCCTCCGCCCTGGTGGTCGCGCGTCTCGGCCCGGGGCTGGGGCCGCTGGTCGGTACCGCCCGGGTGGGGGGCTTCGTGCGGGTGGTCGCTGGGTCGTTCACGGGCGCCTCCCTCTGATCGGCCTTCCTGGACCGCCCCGCCCGACGGACCGAAGCCGCACGTGCCCGGCGCCACGGGGCGCCTTCGGCACGGCACGTCTTTCCGGGAGAGGGAGTTTCCGTAGAGGTCACACGGGTCAGGGCCACAGGTGAACCGGACACGACCAGGAAACCGGTCGAGGAGGTACGCATGCGGATCGGCTACAAGCTCTTCGCCGAGGGCTACGGGCCCCGCGAGATCGTGGAACAGGCGGTACGCGCCGAGCGGGCCGGGTTCGACTTCGTCGAGATCAGCGACCACTTCCATCCGTGGCTGTTCAGTCACGGGCACTCCGGGTTCGTGTGGTCCATGCTGGCCGCGATCGCCGAACGGACCGGACGCATCGAGATCGCCACCGGGGTGACCTGCCCGTTCCTGCGGGTCCACCCGGCGATCATCGCCCAGGCGGCGGCCACCACGGCGATCCTCTCCGAGGGACGCTTCACGCTCGGTGTGGGCGCGGGGGAGCGCCTCAACGAACACGTGGTGGGCCGGGGGTGGCCCGACGTGACGGTGCGCCACGAGATGCTGGAGGAGGCCGTGGAGATCATGCGGCTGCTCTGGGCCGGTGGCTACCACTCCTACCGGGGCGAGCACCTGGTCCTGGAGGACGCCCGCGTCTTCGACCTCCCCGAGCTCCCGCCCCGGGTGGTCGTGGCCGCCGGAGGGCCCAGGGCGGCCGTACTCGCGGCCGAACAAGGGGACGGCCTCTTCGCCACCGAACCCGACTCGGCGCTCACCGACACCTACCGGGAACGGGGCGGCAACGGTCCCTGCTACGGCGAGGTGCCCCTGGCCTGGGCCGCCGACGACCGCACCGCGCTGGAGTCCGCACGGGAGCTCTTCAGGTTCGGGCTCACGGGCTGGAAGGTGCAGGCCGAGCTGCCGAACCCGGTCAACTTCGAGGCGGCGACCGCCCTGATCAGGACCGAGGACATGGCGGAGGGCTTCGGATACGGCCCCGACCCCGAACGCCACATCGACATGGCGCGGCAGTTCGTGGACGCGGGGTTCGACCACCTGGCGCTGATCAACGCCGGCCCCGACCCGGAGGGTTTCTTCACGTTCTTCGAGACCGAACTGGCCGAACCGATCCGGAACCTGTCGCGGCCGAGCGGGTGACACACTCGTGGCCCGGGCCCTCCAGGGCCGGGCACCGCCGCGTCGACACGGCACGGCGGTGGTGCGGGGCATCTCGGAAGGCGGGTACATGCCGGACCACGTCGTGCTGGGCGTCTGCGGAAGTCTGCGTCGGGGGTCGTTCAACGCGGCCCTTCTGGACCTCGCCCAGAGAGTGGGGACACGGACCACCGTGGTCGGCGGCGACCTCGCCGGGCGCCTGCCGTTGTTCAACCCGGACGTGGAGAACGACGAGGACTCCTGGCCGGAGGCGGTCCGGGAGTTCCGTGAACTGGCGGGGCGCGCCGAGGGCGTGGTGATCGCGACCCCGGAGTACGCGCACGGTCCGGCGGGGGTCACCAAGAACGCCATCGACTGGCTGGTGGGCTCCGGCGGGCTGGTCGGGAAGCCGACCCTCCTGGTGAGCGCGTCGCCGGGCCAGGCGGGCGGCATGCGCGCCCACGCTCCTCTGATGCCCACCCTCACGCTGCTGGGCGCCGTGCTCGTGGACTGCGTGGTGGTCTCGCGGGCGGGGTCGCGTACGAACGCTCGGGGCGAGTACTCCGACCCCGCCGTGGTGGAGCGGATGCGGCTGGCCGTGGCCGAGCTGGAGGAGGCCCTGGGGTACGCCGCGGTCAGGCGGGCCAGCGGTCTCAGCGCCGGGGCGTGACCCGGCGTCTCGGCGGACCAGCGGAGACCGGGTGCGGCCCGCACGTGCGTCTCGGGGGGCTTCTTCGGCGGGCCGATGAGCACGGGCCAGACCCAGGTGGTCCCTGAACAGGTACCCGAGAAGGGGCGGGCCGATGAGCACGGGCCAGACCCAGGTGATCCCCGAACAGGCACCCGAGAAGCGACCACCTGACCCGACCCCGGCTCCCGGTCACCGGGAGCTCCCCCGCGAGGCCGCCCTCGCGGGGGGACTCACTCCGCCCGCCGCACCCGTCAGAGTGCCTGGGCGCGGGCGATGTGGTCGGTGAGCAGCGGTCGCAGCGACTCGGGCAGGCTCCTGGCCGGTGCGCGGACACCGGACTCGGCGATCAGACCGCGCTGGCGCAGGCACTCCTTGCGGATGGCCAGGGCGATCCCCACCTGCTGCTCGAAGGTGATCAGCGGCAGGTACTCCAGCAGCGCGGCACGACTGCGCCCCGGGTCGGAGGGGTCCCAGGCGTTCACGCACTCCACCAGGGCCTCCGGGTAGGAGAAGCCGGTCATCGCGCCCGCGGCGCCGCAGGCGAGCTCGTCGAGCAGGTTGATCCCGCCCAGGCCGCCGAACACGGGCACGTCGCAGCGCGCGGTGAGCTCGGCGACGGCGGCGGGGGTCGGCGGAGCCTCCGCCTTGACCGCGCTGACGTAGGGCTTTCGGGCGACGAGGTCGCCCAACGCGGCGGCGGAGACGCGCACGCCGCTCACCACCGGGTAGTCCTGCACCACCAGGTC
The DNA here is from genome assembly GCF_018070675.1 of Nocardiopsis sp. B62. NCBI lineage: Bacteria > Bacillati > Actinomycetota > Actinomycetes > Streptosporangiales > Nocardiopsidaceae > Nocardiopsis > Nocardiopsis sp. B62. The sequence continues at coordinate 67,623 of NZ_JAGPXK010000019.1, forward strand.
CGCGCCGGTGGCCTGGTGGACGGCGTCCAAGTGGGCTTCGAGCACCCGGGGGTCGGCGCTGTTGACCTGGACCATGGCGCCCGCGAGCCGGTCGCCGACCAGTTCGACGGCGGTCGTCGCCTCCTCGATGGTCGGGGCCGTGCCGAGGCTCGTGCAGCCCACGACCAACGGCAGATCGGTGGCGGCCAGGACCGTCTCCAGGACCAGGCGGCGTTCCTCGCGGTCGAGCTGCGCGGCCTCCCCGAAGACGCCCAGCACGGTGAATCCGGTGACCCCGGCGCTCTCCGCGTGCTTGACGAGTTGTTCGATCCCCGCGGTGTCGACATCCAGGGCCTCACCGGTGAAGGGTGTGGCCAGCACACCCCACACACCCGGTCTCATCAGGTCGCTCATGGTCAACTCCCGTTTCGTCCGCGTTCGGCGTCCCAGATTGGCACAGGCGGCCTGCCCGTTTCCGGGCGGGGTCGGATCAGGCGCACGCCCGGAAACGGTGCTGCCCGGGGGCGGCTGGTCCGACACCCGTGGACCGGACCTGCCGCGCGGGCTCACCGTGAGGATGAGCCGCTGGCGGGTGGACGTCGCCGCGCCTGCCCCCTGGGTCCACACTCACCGCAGCCGGTGCTCCAGGACCCCACCCAGTCGCTCCAGCTCAGCACGGGGGTCGGGCCCGGCGGGGGCGAGCACGACCGTGTGGGCGCCCGCGTCGTGCCGGGCGGCGATCCCGACGCTGACCGTCTCCGGGGTTCCTGCCAGGGTCAGCTCCTCCACCCAGGCCCGGGGCAGGGTCGCGGCGAACTCCTCGGGTCCGGAACAGGCGGCACGGTGCGCGGCCAGCTCTTCGGCGAAGGGCAGGGGAGCGATGTGCGGGGCCCAGTCCCGGTCACCCACCGACGCGAGCGCGGGACGCACCCGCTCCAGAGCGACCTCGGGGTCCGCGTCCACGGCGGCGGCGTCGTAGGTGATGACCATCGGTGCGTGCTCGGGGACATCGCTGAGGGTCTGGTCCAGGGCCGCGCGGATGTAGGCGGGGTTGGCGGGCTCCGCGAGGAGGACGCCGTCGGCGACCCTTCCGGCCACCGCCAGTGACCTGGGCCCGCGCACCCCCAACACCAGCGGGGGCACCTGGGCGGGCGGCTGGTCCAGGAGCACGTCCTGGGCGTGGACGTACCGGCCCGGGGCCGGGCCAGGGCGCCCCAGCAGCAGGGTGCGCAGGGTGGTGGCGTACTCCTGGATCAGAGTGAGCGGGCTGGCTGGACGGGCACCCACCTGCTCCATCCAGTCGCGCATGCCGTGACCGATGCCGACGGTGAGCCGTCCGGGGAAGAGCTGCGCCAGGGTGGCGACCTCCATGGCGGCGAAGGCCGCGTTGCGCGCCCCGGCGGGCAGGATGCCGATCCCCACCCTGATCCGTGAGGTCGAGGCGAGCACCGCACCGGCCTGGGCGACGCCGCCGCGAAAGCCCAGGTCCTCCACGACCCACAGTTCGTCGAAGCCCAGCGTCTCGGATCGGCGGGCGAAGTCGAGGACCTGGTCCGAGGCCAGGTCGCGCGGGAGCATGGCGCCGACGCGGCGCGGGGCGCGTGCGGTGTTCACGGTGCCTCCTGGGTTGTGGTCGGTCTCGGAAACCTGCTCGTCCGGCCGGAGAGGACTCCGGCCAGCGCGATGGCGGCGAGTCCCGCGACCGGGACCAGAGTCAGGCCCAGCCGGACGCTGGTCTCCTCGGCGACCAGGCCCACCAGAGGCGGGGACAGCAGGAAGCCCAGACGCATCAGCCAGGAGACCACCGTCAGCCCCGTCCCCGGGCGCAGGCCCGGGATCTGGTCGGCGGCGTGCATGGCCGCGGGGATCAGGGTGGCCATGCCCAGGCCCGCGACGGCCAGGCCGACCAGGGTGCCCGGCACGGTGGGCAAGGCCAGGGCCAGGCCCATGCCAACGGCGGTGAGGGCACCGCCGACGCGTGCCACCGCGCGCTGGCCGAACCGGTCCACGCACCGGTCGCCGATCATGCGCCCCACGAACTGGGCGCCGACCATCGCGATGAAACCCGTCGCTGCCACGGCGGCCGGGGCGCCCAGCGATCCCGACAGATAGACCGCGGCCCACGTGCTGCCCGCGTCCTCGACGACGCTGCCAGAGATGGCCAGCAGGACCAGAGCCACCAGGACCCAGACCACCCACAGGCGCCTGCGAGCCGCGTCGACGGCCTGGTCGGCGATCTCGGTCGGCGTGGCCGCACCGTCCTCCTCGGCTCCGTTGTCGGGTCCGGGCAGGCACCAGCGCAGCGCCCACAGCGCCACGGCGGAGAACAGCACGGCGCTCAGTCCCAGATGCACCTGGCGCGGGATCTCCCAGGCGATGGCTGTGGCCGCCATCGTTCCCCCGGTGACCGCGCCGATGGACCAGACGGCGTGGAAGTTGTTGAGGATGGAGCGCCCGTAGCGGCGCTGCACCCGCAGTCCGTGGGCGTTCTGGCCCACGTCGGTGAGGGAGTCCATCGCTCCGGCCACCAACAGGGCGGCGGCGAACATCCACAGGCTCGGTGCGAAGGCGGCCGCCCAGGTGCCCAGGCCCGTGGCCACGGTGCCCAGCACCGCCACTCGGGCCGACCCGAACCGGCGGATGAGCACGGCCGCGCCCAGCCCGGCGGCGATCGCGCCAGCGGGGAAGGCCGCGACGGCGAGCCCGTAGGCGGCCTCACCCAGTTCCAGGTCGGCCTTGATCTGCGGATAGCGGGGGATGAGGTTGGCGAACAGGGCGCCGTTGGTGAAGAACAACGCCCCCACGGCCACCCGCGCCCGACGGTCCCGCAAGGTGGGGCCGGTGGTCTCGTGAACGATCATGAGTACGATCGTACACATGCCGCAGGGCGTGCGACAGGCACTCGTGCCCGCCTTCTTCCCCTTCACGGCAACCGCGAGGAGGGCCGGGGTACGGTCTTCCCAGGGCCGCTCCGCAGACCGCCCGGCAGGAACAGGTCCCTCGACCGGAAAGGTGCCCGAGTGTCCCGTCGCCACGACCCCGACCGTCGGGACCGCATCATCGACGCCTGCCTGGACGTCATCGCCTCGGTAGGGGTGACCGGAGCCTCCCACCGTCGGATCGCGCAGGCCGCAGACGTACCGCTGGGCTCGATGACCTACCACTTCTCCGGCATGGACGAGCTGCTGCGAGAGGCCCTGACCCGCTTCGCCCACAGGGTGAGCGACAGGTTCGAGGAGCGGTTGCGTACCGCGCGCGACCGGCCCCAGGCCGTGGACGCGGTCGTGGCGGTCATCGCCGACGACGTCTTCAGCTCCCCGCCCGAACTGGTGCTCACCCACGAGCTGTACACCCTGGCCGCACGCGACCCCTCCTTCCGCGACATCACCGTGGAGTGGATGGGTCGCAGCCGCGCCGCCCTGGAGCGCCACTTCGACCCGCTCACCGCCAGCGTGGTGGACGCCCTGATCGAGGGGCTGACCATCCACAGCGCGTTGGACTCCGCCCCGAGGGGCCTCGCCGAGATCCGCGAGGCCGTCACCCGCATGACCACCGGCGCCCTCCAACCCATCGACGAACCGCCTCCCGAGGCCGACACTGGCGGCTACGTCAAGGGGCGGCGCCGCCGTGCGGAGATCGTTCGGACCGCCCTGACCGTCTTCGGCGCCGTGGGCTACCACCGGGCCACCATGGCGGGTCTGGCCGCGGCCTGCGGTGTCTCCCGGGCCGGGCTGTTGCACCACTTCCCCACCAAGGAAGCCCTGCTGGAGGCGGTGCTGACCGAACGCGACCGGGTCAACGGCGAGCTGTTCTTCGACGGGCACGACCCCGCCGACGACGGGGCCGACTACTTCCACCGCCTGACACGCGTGGTGGAACACAACCAGGCACAACCCGGCATCGTCTCCCTGTTCGCGGTGCTGTCCACCGAGGCCTGCGATCCCGCCCACCCCGCGCACGCCTACTTCCGCCGCCGCTACGCCGACCTGCGCCATGACGTGTCGCGAGCCCTGGCCGATCTGGAGCGGCGTGGCCTGCTGCGCCCCGGTGTCACCATCGAGGGCCTGGAGTTCGAGCTGGTCGCGCTCATGGACGGCCTGCAGGTCCAGTGGCTGCTCGCACCCGGAGAGGTCGACATGGCCGCACGGCTGCGCTCACGCCTGCGGGCGATCGCCGACCTGCCCTGAGGGCGTGGCTCATCCCAATCCCGACACCTGCGTCGGGATTGGAGTGCCTCCGACCACCCGAACGGAGGAGGAGGTTTGTATCCGGGATGCTTGCGCCGACGTGCCCGTACCAGGGGTGAGAACCCCGAGGTAGTACTCGGAATCTCACCGAGTAGCGGACACGATCCGACCGGTGCCCACGTCAGAGTGGGTCCATGGATGAAGAACCCCTGTTGGTCTCCGACGCGGCAGCATGGCGGGCATGGCTCCACACGAACGAGGACGTCTCGGACGGTGTCTGGCTGGTGCTGGCCAAGAAGGGGACCTCCTCACCCAGGTCCCTCACCTATGCCCAGGCGCTCGAAGAGGCCTTGTGCAGCGGCTGGATCGACGGCCGGAAGGAGAGGAGGGACGCCAGCACGTTCCTTCAGCGGTTCACCCCCAGACGGAACAGGTCGACCTGGTCGCTGCGCAACGTCGGGATCGCCCAGGAACTGACCGCTCAGGGACGCATGCGGCCACGGGGGCAGGCGGAGATCGACAGGGCCCGAAGCGACGGCCGCTGGGAACGCGCCTACCCCGGGTCGGCGACCATCGAGATGCCCGCCGACCTCACTGAGGCCCTGAGAGCATCGCCCACCGCGGAGTCACGATTCGCGAGCCTGACCGCAGCCGAGCGGTACCCCCTGCTCCTCCAGATCCTCACCGCAGCCCCGGAACTGCGGGAACAGCGGATCGCCGCCCTGGTCCAACGGCTGCGGTCCCACGTGCCAGAGGAGTGACACGGCTAAGCGGGTTCCCTCTGACCCAGCTCAGCGGCGTCAGCGAAGCGGCGGGCGAGCTCGCGGAAGGCATCGGCCAGCTCGCGGGGTGAGGCCTCGGAGACGGCGGCGTCGAATCTACCGATCGAGGCCGCCAGCGCCACCCAGGACCAGGAACCGACGACCAGTCGGCATCGATCCGGGCCGAGTTCCTCGACGATTCCATAGTGAACGAACGGAATCACCTCCCGTGCGGTCAGTTCCAGGACCACCTCGCCGGTACAGGGCCAGGCGTCCCCGGTCTCCGATCCCTTCAACCTGCCCGCGAGGAAGTCACCGGCGTCTCCACCGGGCACGTCGCGCGGACTGAAACGCGGACCGGTGGGGATGCCGGGTGTCATCCGGTCGAGCCGGTACACACGCCAGGCCTCCCGGTCCAGGCTCCAGCCGACGAGGTACCAGCGTCCGCTCCCGAACACGACGTGATGCGGTTCGACGCGCTGCCGAGAGGGATTGGCCGTCGGATCACTGCCCACCGACACGTAGTCGAATCGCAGGACCGCGCACTCCCTGACCGCCGTACTGACCGCGACGAGCACGTCCGGATCCACCGGTGATGAGGCGACACCGGGAAGTGTCGTGAACGTCAGACGATCGATCCGGTGCCGCAGCCGTGAGGGCATCACCTGTCGGACGGTCGTCAGCGCCCGCAGGGCCGCCTCGCCTTCCGTGGCCCCCGACACGGCGGCGACCTGAAGGGCGGTCGCGAGCGCGACTGCCTGGTCGTCGTCGAACAGCAACGGCGGCAGTTCCGAACCCGCGTCGAGCCGGTATCCGCCGTCGGGACCCTTGACCGCGATGATCCGGTAGCCGAGTTCGCGCAGGTGGTCGACGTCCCGACGCAGCGTGCGATCACTGACGTCCAGGCGCTCCGCGAGAACCCGCCCAGGCCAGTCCCGTCTGGTCTGCAACAACGACAGCAGCTTCAACATCCGCGAGGGTGACGTGACCATGGCGTCCATTCTGCGCGAGAAGCGGCCGGGATATGACCGCTACCACCGCGAGTCTTGCCTTGTACCCGGCAGAGCCCGTCCGGCTCTCCCCAAGCACAAGGAGCCTTGGTCATGACCGTCAACGTCACCCCGCACCTGAACTTTCGCGGCAACGCCCGCCAGGCCCTGGAGTTCTACCAGTCCGTGTTCGGAGGCGAGCTGAGCATCGCCAGCTACGCCGACATGGGAAGCACCGACCCGGAGACCGCCGACCACGTCACCTTCGGGCAGGTCACTGCCGACAACGGATTCCGCATCATGGCCTACGACGCCTACCCGAGCCTGGACTGGGACCAGGGCAAGGACCCGTTCTTCGTCTCCCTGCGCGGCTCCGACCCCGCCGAACTCCAGGGCTACTGGGACAAGCTCGTTGAGGGAGCCGAGGTGAGGCAGCCCATCGGCCCCTCCGCTTGGGCGCCGCTCTACGGCCAGCTCACCGACCGCTTCGGCATCACCTGGGTGCTGGACATCGCCGTCGAGTACCCCTCCGGCTGATCCACCCCGCCCCGAGGGCCGCCGCGCCCGCCCCGATCGCGGCGGCCTTTCGAGAGGTTGCTTCGGCTACGACCTCTCCCGCGGCGAGTGGCCTCGCAACGGTTCCGGGAAGCAGCCCAGGAGCCAACCCGCCATGGCTCGGGTGCCGGAAGAGGCCGCGAGGGACCGTCCGGTCAGGAGCTCTTCTCGTAGCGGGAGAGGAACGGGAATCGGGGCTCCAGGAACTCGTGAACCATCAGAGCCACCGCTTCCTGGGCTTCATCCGGAGTGTCGACGTCGTTGAGGCAAAAGGAGTCCACCTCAGCGGACTGCAACCGAAGCTGCGGCGTAAGGGCGGGGCGTTCAACCCCCGCCAGGGCGACTGGGGCTACCAACTCGAACTCCCACGCACGAGTGAGGGGAAGCGTCGTCAGGCTCGCCGCACCGGGCTGGAGAGCCAGGAGCAGGCGTGGGAGGCGCTGGACCATCTCAAAGCCCTCCTTGACCTGGCCGGGGGTGAGGGGGATGTGGAGGTGCAGATCGCGGATCTGATCCAGAGCACACTCAAGGCCCGCACCTCGTTTCCTTCGGTGGCCGAGGTGCGCCAACGGCTGGGGACGGGGGCGGATGTGCGCAGGGAAGCCCCCACCGTCGGGGCTTACCTGAAGGCGTGGATCCAGGCGAAGCCGGACCTGGCCGAGGGCACCCGGACCTCCTATGCCGGGCACATCCGCAAGTACCTCATCCCGCACCTGGGCAGGATCCGGCTGGACAAGCTCAAGTCCACCCAGGTCGAGGCGATGTTCGAGTGGATCGAGGCCAACAACGAGAGGATCCTGGAGGCGCGCGAGTCCGAGGAGGCGAAGGTGCGGGCTTCGGTCCGGGGTCAGCGGGTGGTGAGTTTGTCGACCAAGCACCGGATCCGCGCCACCTTGCGTAGCGCCCTGTCGGATGCGGTGCGCAGCCCGGAGGAGCCGGTGAACGTCAACGTCGCCTCCCACGCACGCCTTCCGTCATGTCCGAGGAAACGCCCGCTGGTGTGGACCCCGGGCCGAGTCGAGCGGTGGGAGAAAGAGGGGACCATTCCGGGGGAGGTGATGGTGTGGACCCCCGAGCAGACCCGTACCTTCCTGGAACACTCCCGCAAGTACGTGTGGTTGCACCCGCTGTTCCACCTGATCGCCGTCAAAGGCCTACGCCGGGGTGAAGCGGTCGGGCTGCCCTGGGCCCACACCCGCCTCACCGACGGGGAGGTTGATATCCGCACGCAGGTGGTGCAGTTGTCCTGGACCACGCTCACCACGACTCCGAAGAGCGAAGCCGGGCAGCGCACCATCACCTTGGACGCCGACACCGTCAAGGTGCTGCGGGGGTGGAAGAAGTTCCAGAACCAGGCTCGGTTGAAGGCGGGGCCGGAGTGGGTGGATTCGGGGTTGGTGTTCACCCGCCAGAACGGGGAGGGGTGGTTGCCCTCGCACGTGAGCGACTGGTTCGCCCGCATCGCCCGAGCAGCCGGGCTTCCGCCGATCACGTTGCACGGGCTGCGGCACGGGGCGGCCTCGATGGCGTTGGCCGCGGGAACGGACGTGAAGGTGGTCTCGGCCGAGCTGGGCCACTCCACCACGCACTTCACCCAGGACACCTACCAAACGGTGTTCCCGGACCTGGCCAAGGCAGCGGCCGAGGCCACCGCCGCTCTGTTGCGCGGGGCGTCGGTACCAGCTGGGTCGGGGGGTGTGGTGCCGGTGCGGTAGCCGGTTCAGGGGAGCACACCAGGAGCCTCACGAGGCACTCCGACCCCAGGCGAGCAGACGGGTTCACCCGTCCTGGCCTGGGGTTTCCTCGCGCCCGGGGCCTGTGGACCATCGGATCAAAGGTCCGCTGGGCAATTGGAGTCGCCTGCGCGGCAGGCATGTGATCGTCCCTGTCCGTCAGCTATGCGCTGACGCCCAGCAGTTCACTGAGACGTGATTCATTACGGTTGGTTGTGTCCTCGATACCGAGAGCCTTCCAGGTCTAGCAGGGTTGATCGAGGCGATTCGTGAGCGTTCTGGTCCAGCAACGCTGATGGGGCCTCGATTTCGTATCGTGAAACCATGTCCGTTCGATTTCTGTTCCAAGGTAAACTAACGGCATGGAATCTTCGAACGAGATCAAAAAGCGGGTTCACCAAAAATGGGGATTCGGCATGGCTCCCATTAAGTCCAAGGTTCATGTGGAGAGGGTTGCTGCTGCCCGGACGCTCATCGCCTTCCTCTCGGGTGATCGGGCTTCGATTCTTGGTAGATTAGATGATATATCTACGGTCAAAGGGCTTTTTTCTCGTGCTTTCAAGAAGGACCAATGGGACTGGTTCACCGTGTGGTCTCAGCTGGGTTACCCTAAGTATCGTGAGGCGCGCGAGGTAGCCGGGGCGCTGTGCGCCCTACGTCGCTCCCTTCGGGATGGAGATCACGAGGAAGAGAGGCGGAAAGTGTCACGCTTGAGGAGCATTGGTCTTTCGGAAGCACTGAAGGGGTATGCCGACGGGAGTGCTCCGGATATCTCCAATGATGGTTTTATCTACGTATTGTCCACGCGCGAAATGCCAGATTTTCTGAAGATCGGTTATACTAACAGGGATATCTTTACGCGGGTAAGGGAGATCAACTCTGCTACCGGTGTGGTCATTCCGTACGGAGCCAGGGGGGCCTGGAGGGTGCCTCGGGCGAAGAGCGTAGAGTCCGATATCCACGGGCTTCTTTCTGATTTCAGAATCCGCAAGGATCGAGAATTTTTTAACGTTTCCTTCGGGGTGGCTGCTGCGAAAATCGAAGAATATCTGAAAGAAAACTAAAGCCCCTAAGTGGCTGCGTAATCAATCAGTTTTGTAATCCGTGTTCGCATTTGAGTCTCTGTGTCGGAAGATGCTTTCAGTGCCACAGTGCTCTCTTCGAAATTACCCGCTGCAACGCTGTTGAGCTAGTAGGGGGCGATGTCCATGCGCGGGGTGTAGGTGGTGAGGATGCTGGTTAACCCATCCTGGCCTGGGGTTTCCTCGTGTCCGGGGTCGTTGGGTCATCAGATTAAAGGCCCTGGTCGGGTCACCTCTCAGATAGTTCCGTATGCCACTGCTGTAAGAAGAGATCGCCGAACTTATCATGCGTAATTTTTCGATGATTTATTCTTGCTGGTATCGTGGCTTGATTCCGTAGAGTGTTCGGGCAAAGGGAATATTCCAGGTTGCAGGCCATCCCTTTTTGTTGAGATGCTCCTCCCAATCCACCTCTCCAAGTCGGTAAACATCGATTCTGTACCAGAGTTTGTCGGCTGGGAGTACGTAATCTTCGGTGAAGTACCATCCGTCCTTTCGTTCGATTATCCTGCGCAGGTAGTGGCGATGGCCCAATAGTTCTTGTGATCGGTATTTTGTAACTTCGATAAGCATTTCGGATAGATCCTGTGTGGAGCGGGTAGGATCGTTGAGTCCTACACCTAGATCGCCTCCTGCATTGCGTACGGCAAGAACAAGAATCTGGTAGAAGTCCCCGGGGGGCGTGGATGGGTCCCAGATGTGTTCAGATAGGACGTTGCCGTCATCTTCCTCTAGGTGAACTTCTAGTTCGTCGGAGGGGTCCCCCACGATGAATCGATAGTGCAGGTCTGTTTCCCAGATTGGCGATCGCACGCCAGATTTGGTGATTAATTCCGCTTTGGACGCGTGTCGTAGTGCGCGAATCAGACTGTCTCGAGAGAATTTTATTACTATGTCTCGATAGATGTTCAGTTCGGCTTCATGTTCTGAGATCTGGAGATTTATTAGGGCGTTTCTAATGTCGTTAATATCTCCTTTTCTATGCTCTTCTGTATTTAGTTTAGACTCTATTGATTCGTGTATATTCCCTGTGAGGGATGGGGGTTTGTGTGTCGCCGTCCGGTGTTCCGGTTCTTGTAAGGTCGGAAGAATGTTTAGGTCATGGTGTTCCCATTCAGGATTCGTCCGCACCATTCCTGTAGAGTCCCGGAGCTTATCGATAATGTGCGTGTCACGGAAAGGGAAGGTCAGGAAAGGTGGAACCTCGCCAGTGAGCCCGGTCGGATCCCAGCCGACGGTCTGATAGCCGGGCTTGGACTTGTTGGCATTGATGTGCTCCACCACGGCCCCCAGGGAGATTTTCTCCGGTGTGTGGCCTGCGGAGTGGGCGTCCTTGACGGCTTCTGCCAACAGGTTGGGGAAAGTTCCGGTTTCGGCTTCCTCAAAGGGCTGGGCCGAGTGCATAAGCACGAAACCCCCGCCAATGCGCTGGCCCCATCCCGGGGCCATGCGCTTGCTCACCTCGCCGATCAGGTTGCGGGTGCCTTGTCCGGAGTGGCAAGTATCCAAGATAAGGAGCAGATTGCGTACCCGGGTTCCGCCCAGTAGCAGTTTTGCCAGGTCGGCTGTGTCGATCCTGCTCTCTGGGTCACTGAGATCGTTGGGGTCACTGTCTCCAGTTAGGAGTATGTGATCGTTGGTGTCCTCGATGAGATCGCCGTGGCAGCTGATGTAGATGACGATCAGGTCGTCCTCGGACCGCTCTGGTGAGCGGATGAATGTGCTGAGACGGTTCTTGAGCTTGTTGGCGGTCAGGTTATTGCCCAGTACGTCGACGTGCTCGTACCCCAGCGAACCGGTGAACAGGTCCACGATCTTCTGCTGGGCGTCGACCAGTTCAGGTCGGTCCCACTCCGGGGCATGTAGATGGCGGGAGACAACAGTGGTCACCAGCAGTCTCCGCAGGCCGTCAACCATGGGTGAGCCCTTCAGTGACTGCTGCGCCGGTGACCTCATCGGTCAGGTAGCTGGTCGCGTCGTGGGCATGCGGACCGTTGTGCACCTGCGCAGTGCGTACTCGGGAGCCGAACCGGAGTGCGAGGTCGTCGGCGGCTGCGACCGGGTCACCGGGGTCGGTCACGTTCGTCCATACCATCCCCGGGTGCGTTCCGCCGGGCCATACTCCTGTGGGGCCGGGGGTGGGGTCAAGGCGGTCGAAGATCAAACGCATCCCGAGCGGGGAGCCGAGGGTAACGAGGGCCCGGACAGGATGGTCGGGCATCGAGCACAAGGCCTCATAAGCCACGACTGATCCGAGCGAGTGCGCGATCACGACCCGGGTGTGTGGGGTGATGTGCTCGAGCACACGTTTGCGTGCGGCGTGGCGCAGGCCGGGGGCGGTCAGGTAGCAGCTGACCTGTTTCAGGTCGAAGATCAGGGCGCGCATCCCGATGCGGGAGAAGAAAGCGGAGCCGTACAGGGCACGGAGGGCTTTCTGAACTGAGCGGGGGCTCCTAGCTAGGGTGGTGGCAGTTGGCGGGGGGACTCGATCGTCTAGCTGGGCGGTGGTCTCCCACCAGGCCATGAGCAGATCAGTCTCCAGCCCTGCGGCTATGTTTCGGTGGGTGTAGGGCGGGTCTCCGGCGGCGAGGTGTCGACCTGGGGGGCGAAACAGGTCACCGTAGAAGCCCATGGCGACATCCTCGCACGCGAGTTCCAGATCGGTTCCTGCGCGGGTGAGCCCGTCGAGGAGGGCAGGGCACCAAGTGGTGAGAAGTGTGTGCTCACCTTTGTGCTGTTGGCCGATGCCGTGCACCATCACCACGCGTGCCATTCGGATCCTCTCTTGGTCCCTGCGGGGCTGGACACACCCTGGGAGAAGGGTGCTGTTCCCAGTTTTGATGTGGTCGCTGTGTGCTTGGGACACCGGCCTTCATCACCTTCGGCAGCATCAGTTAAGGAAAGCGGTTAGGGCCGCGACGGTCGTCGCTTCTGCCTAGCTCTACCCCGCCCTGTCCATAGCATCTGATTGTGTCGTGCGAATCCCTGGTGGGTAAGGGGTTTCGGCTGAAACGGCCGTATACGGCCGGTGGGGCGACAGGGTGCGCCCGGATGGCGGGGGACGCGCCCCATGGGCCGGTTGTGGGGCGTTGGCAGGCGTACGTCGGGGCCTCCCAAACCGGAGCCCACAGGGCCACGGAACGGCAAAGTGCTCCGGGAGGTCGCCCCCCACCTGTACCCACCTTGTACTGGGGAGCACACCAGGAGCACACAAGCCCCGGAAACACGACGAGGACCTCCTTGGAGGTCCTCGTGTACCCCGTCTGACCTGGGGGTTTGTGGTGCACCCAGCAGGATTCGAACCTGCGACCGTCGGATTAGAAGTCCGATGCTCTATCCACTGAGCTATGGGTGCTCGGTTCAATTGTGGCGCCTGGTCGCGCTGTGTGGCCGACCTGTGACCTGGGGATGCGGCGTGTGCCGCTGGTCCCTCGGTGAGACATCCTAGGGCATTCGGCGGATGTCGCCCAAGGGAGGGCAAAGTCTGACCAACTACGGTGATTCGTAGTTGCGTCTCGTTACCACGTGTGTTCCACCAAATCGGTCGCTATGGGCTTCGCGCACCACGTTACCGGTGATTAACCCCTGGTGCGCTGCTGTGCGACGGGTGTTTCGTGAACTCCCGGGTGCGCGCCGGCGTCGGGGGTCACTCTGAGGCTCAGAAGATCCACCACTGTCCTACCAGGGACGCCACCGTGAACAGCATGTTCTGCCCCTCCTGGGTCGACTCTAGGCTGCTCTAGGTGTATGGGCGAATACATTGCGTGGCAAACGCTGGTTTGCAGGGGTTTGGTGCTGCCCAGGGGCGCTGTTGACCGGTGGAGGGGAGGGGCTGCTCGAACGCCGGTCAGCGTGGAATCCAGGATCGGCCGCCTTGGCGGCCGACCCTGGGAGGGTTCAGGACGCGAGGCTGCGCGCGTAGTTGACCTGCTGGTTGACGTGCTGCACGTAGGACCGGTTGCTCACCAGGATCTGCGTGGCGTGGTAGTGACCGCCGCCCTGCACGGTGACCTGGACATGTCCGGTCGTCTTGTCCTCCTTGACGAGGAGGATGAGCAGACCGAGGAGGCAGGTCCACCAGAAGATCAGGATGGCGACGATGATCGCCCACACGGGGGTCGTCCGCTCCGTGCGGCTCATGTCGCTGATGGTCCAGACCGTCCCCTGGATGGGGAAGCGGCCGGACGGGGTGATCACCGTGTTCTGGGTGATCGCGATGTCCCCGATGGTGTCGAGGGTGGGTTCGTGCGGCATGCCGCCGTCGTGGGGCTGGTACCCGCCGGTGGGGGCTCCGTAGGGCTCCAACTGGCCGCCGGTGTGCTGTTCGGGGGGTTGGCCCCAGCCGGGGGTTCCGCCGCTGGGCTGCTGCCAGGGCTCGCCCTGAGGGGGATCGGGGTACTGGTTCATGGGCCGATTGTGTCAAAGGAGTTCGCCGTGACCGGTGCCCGGTAGCGCAACGAATGAGGTTGTGGCCGGTTGTGGCCAGCGCCCACGGTGTGTGTCGGCGGCGGTGCAGGGTGCTCTTACGGGTTTCCGCAGGTGTGTCCCGGGTCACTGCAAACCAGGCTCTTGGGGGACCGGGGCCCACTTTCCGTGGAGAACGTGAAAGTCAGTCTTTCGCGCTTTGTGTACCGGTGCGTAACATACGGCTGATCCATCGCCCGCACCCCCAGGTGGTGACCGCATCATGCCCCCGAACCTCCGACCCCCGAATCCGCCCCGACGGCTCCGTATGGGAGCCGCCGGAGCGGCCCTCGCGATCTCCGCCTCGTTGGTCGCCGCCCTTCCCGCGACCCCGGCCCTGGCAGCACCGGAGGACTACTGCGCCCCCGGGGCCTGCCTCGACATCCTGCCTCCGGGCCAGAACGGCAGCGCCACACTGGTGGAGATCCTCGGCCACCAGGTCTTCGGCACCCGGCCCAAGCACTCGTCGAGCCAGCTCGACATGTACGACAACCTCGTCCACCACTACGACGGCCTCACGGACGAGGGCCTCGACGACTTCTTCATCGACGCCAGCTTCGGTGTCGACGAGGGCAACGTCGACCGCCGGTACCAGCCGCGCGACGACGTCACCATCACCCGGGACCGCCAGCACGGCATCCCCCACGTCCAGGGCACCACCCGCGAGGGCACCATGTTCGGTGCCGGGTACGCCGCGGGGGAGGACCGCCTGTTCCTCATGGACGTCCTGCGCCGGGTCGGCCGGGGTGAACTCACCTCCTTCGCCGGTGGCGCCGAGGGCAACCGGGGCCTCGAACAGGACCTGTGGGGCACCGCGCCCTACACCGAGGAGGACAAGCAGATCCAGGTCGACCGGGTCGCCGACAGCGGCGAGCGGGGCGCCCAGGCGCTGGCCGACGTCGACGCCTATCTGGAGGGCGTCAACGCCTACATCGACGAGGCGGACAGCGGCCGTTACTTCCCCGGCGAGTACGTCCTCACGGGCCACAAGGACGCCATCACCAACAAGGGGGAGATCGAGCCCTTCACCTCCACGGACGTCGTGGGCATCGCCGCGATGGTCGGTGGGATCTTCGGCGGCGGCGGTGGAGGTGAGGTCCAGGCGGCGATCGTCCTGGCCAACTTCCAGGACCGTTACGGCGCCGAGGAGGGCCTGGAGCTCTGGCACGCCTGGCGCATGGAGAACGACCCGGAGGCCGTGGTCAGCGTCGACGGCGAGTTCCCCTACGCGCAGACTCCGGACGACCCGGTCGGCGAGGTCGTCCCGGACGCCGGCTCCGTCGAGCCCTACAGCATCGTGCACGACGAGTACGGGTCCGCTGCCGCCACGGCGCAGCGGGCGGGCTCGCAACAGAGCGACGACGTGCCCGGTGCGGACGCCCCGACCGTCGAGGAGCTCCCCGAGGAGCAGCAGGCCGAACTGGAGCAGATGGTCGAGGACGGCGACCTGTCCGCCGCCGAGGGCATCTTCGACGACGGTGTCCTGCCCGAGGGCTTCCTCGACCCGCGCGGCATGTCCAACGCCCTGCTCGTCTCCGGTCAGCACACCGAGAGCGGCAATCCCGTCGCGGTGATGGGCCCGCAGACCGGCTACTTCTCCCCGCAGCTGCTGATGCTCCAGGAACTCCAGGGGCCCGGGATCAGCGCCAGGGGAGCCTCCTTCGCCGGAGTCAGCTTCTACGTCCAGATGGGGCGCGGCGCGGACTACGCCTGGAGCGCCACCTCGGCGGGCCAGGACATCACCGACACCTTCGCGGTGGAGCTGTGCGAGACCGACGGGTCCGAGCCGTCGACCTCCTCGCGCGCCTACGTGGACTCCTCCGGCGGCTGCGCGGAGTTCGAGGAGCTCAGCGTCAGCAACGACTGGACGCCGACCGTCGCCGACGGCACTCCGGCCGGAGGCTACACCCTGACCTCACTGAGGTCCGAGTACGGCCTCGTGCGGTCGTTCGCGACCGTGGACGGCTCGCCGGTGGCCTTCACCGAACTGCGGTCCACCTACATGCGCGAGGTGGACTCCATCCTCGGCTTCCAGCGGTTCAACGACCCGGGGCAGGTCACCTCCGCGGAGACCTTCACCCAGGCGGCCGAGGACATCGGGTACGCGTTCAACTGGCACTACGTGGACGACACGGACATCGCCTTCATCAACTCCGGGTCCAACCCCGTCCGGTTGGCGGGCACCAACCCGACCCTGCCGATCGACGCCTACTCCGGCTCCGGATGGTCCGGCTGGGACCCGGCCACCAACGAGGCCGACTACCACCCGCAGTCCGACCACCCCCAGGAGATCAACCCGGACTACATCGTCAACTGGAACAACAAGCCCGCGCAGGGCTACACCTCGGGCTGGTCCACGGGTTCCGTGCACCGCAACGACCTGCTGGACGGCAGGGTGTCCGGGCTGATCGGGGACGGGCACCAGTTCACGCCCGCCTCGCTCACCGCCACGATGATGGAGGCCGGGGTCGCGGACCTGCGAGCCGAACAGGTACTCCCCCTGCTCCTGGAAGTCATTGACACCGAGGCCGTGGACGACCCGGAACTGGCCGCGACGGTGGAGTCCCTGCGGGTCTGGACCGAGGCCGGTTCCCTGCGGCGCGAACCCCAACGCGACGCCGGGTACTACGACCACGCGGACGCCATCCGCGTGCTGGACGCCTGGTGGCCGCTGCTGGTGCGGGCGCAGTTCGAGCCCGGTCTGGGCGAGGACCTGTACACGCAGCTGACCCGCGCCGCGCAGACCGACGAGTCCCCCTCGGGGGCGATCGGCGGCGGAGAGCCCGGCAGCGTCAACCAGAGCCAGGCCCACCGGGGTTCGGCCTTCCAGTACGGCTGGTGGTCCTACGTGGACAAGGACCTGCGCTCGGTCTTGGGCCAGGAGGTGGACGGCACGCTCGGTGACCAGGTCTACTGCGGCGAGGGTGACCTCGACTCCTGCCGCACGGTGCTGCTGGACAGCCTTGCCGAGGCCGCCGCGACCCCGGCGGGCGACGTCTACCCCGGGGACGACCACTGTTCGGCCGGGGAGCAGCTCTGCGCGGACACCGTGATCCACCAGTCCGTGGGCGGCATCAACATGTGGCCGATCGCCTGGCAGAACCGGCCCACCTACCAGCTCGTCTACCAGTTCTCCGGCGGGAGGTGACCGGGCGCGGCCCCCGACGGTGACGGACGCGGCCCGCGACCCCTCGGCGACGGGGGTGTCGCGGGCCGCGATTCGTGCATCTGTTGCCGGGATCTTGTGGTGCGCCGGGTATGTGTGGGTAGCTTAAGGACTACCCGAAACCACAGCGGGAGGGCCACAGGAAAATGCCTGTCTGGCTGATCTGGATCATTCTCGCGGCCGCCCTCGGGGTCGCCGAGTTCCTCACCCTGACCTTCGTGCTGGGACTCCTGGCGGCGGCCGCGCTGGTCGCCGGGATCCTCGGCGCCATCGGACTCCCGGTGGTCGTGCAGATCATCGGTTTCGCGGCCGCGTCCGCCGCCGGGCTGATCCTGGTCAAACCGATCATGGACCGTCAGCTCAAGCGCGGACCGGACGTCCGTTCCGGCACGGCCGCGCTGGTGGGCCGCTCCGGCGTCGTGCTCCAGAAGGTGGACGCTGACAGCGGAAGGGTCAAGCTCCAAGGAGAGGAGTGGTCGGCACGCTGTCTCGACGAGGACCTGGTGATCCCGGTGGGGGCGCACGTCGACGTCATGGAGATCGACGGCGCGACCGCCGTCGTCTACCCGCGTGAGGCGCTCCCGGGACCACTTGAACCACCCGAACCACCCGAACTGCCCGAACAGAACCGTCCGGACCAGGACTGAGCGGCGCCGGAGCGGCACGAAGCCCCTCCGGTGAACCCGCCACCCGGGCGGGCGCGTTCGGCGTCAGCACTCCAACCGAACAACGGAACAGACCCAACACAGCCACATCCCCGGACCGAGGTGCGGAACATGGAATCTGCGATACCGCTCATCATCCTCGCCGTCCTGCTGGTAGCCGTCGCCCTGTCGGCGATCCGGATCGTCCCGCAGGCACGCGCCTACAACATCGAGCGCTTCGGGCGCTACATCCGCACCCTGGACCCGGGACTGAACTTCATCATCCCGGGAGTGGACCGGGTCAACTCCAAGTTCGACCTGCGTGAACAGGTCTTCAGCTCGCGCCCGCAACCGGTCATCACCGAGGACAACCTCGTCGTCAACATCGACACCGTCCTCTACTACCAGGTGACCCAGCCCAGGGCCGCCGCCTACGAGGTGGCCAACTACATCCAGGCCATAGACCAGCTCACCGTCACCACGCTGCGTAACGTCATCGGCTCCATGGACCTCGAGAAGACGCTGACCTCCCGCGAGGAGATCAACACCCGGCTGCGCGGAGTCCTGGACGAGACCACCGGCAAGTGGGGCATCCGCATCAACAGGGTCGAGATCAAGGCGATCGACCCGCCGCCCACCATCAAGGAGGCGATGGAGAAGCAGATGCGGGCCGACCGCGACAAGCGCGCGGCCATCCTGCACGCCGAGGGTGAGCGGCAGTCCCGCATCCTCAAGGCGGAGGGCGCCCGCCAGCAGGCCATCCTGGAGGCCCAGGGTGACCAGCAGGCGGCCATCCTGCGGGCTGACGGTGAGGCCAAGGCGATCGAACGCGTCTTCCAGGCCGTTCACTCCAACAACGCCGACGCCAAGGTGCTCGCCTACAAGTACCTGGAGACGCTGCCGAGCCTGGCCGAGGGCGAGGGCAACACCTTCTGGGTGATCCCGGGTGAGCTGACCGAGGCGGTCAAGAACGTGAGCCACGCCTTCGCCGGGGACGCCGCCCGGAGCGTGCCCTCCACCACCAAGGAGCAGGGTGGGGAGGGGGAGTCGGGACCGGCGCAGATCACCGGCCCCGACCCGGCCCAGTCGTCCGACGCCGCGCAGGCCGCGCAGGAGGCGGCCCAGGCCGCAGAGCAGGCCGTCGCCGACGCGCGGGACGACGTCCGAAGGGCCGGTGCGCGTATGGGGTCGCCACCGGAGTCCGACGACGAGGGCTGAGCCGGGGGGAGGAGACCGGCCGGGTGGGCGTCGAACCGTGACGGTGTCACGAGGCGACGCCCGGCCGGTCCGGGAACCGCCGACCCACGAGTGATCAGCCGGACGCAGGCGGGCCCCGAACCGGGGATCCGCCTCCGTCCCACGAGTGGGGCCGGTCTACGACCGGTCCTCGCAGTGTCCCGTCCGGGAAACCCGGGCGGGGCGGGGCTCAGACCAGCAGCAGCTTGCCGGTGGTGCTCCGCGAGGCGAGGTCGGCCTGTGCTTCGCCCGCCTGGCCCAGCTCGTACCGGCCGCCGATACGCACGTCCAGAGCGCCCGTCCCCACCAGCCCGAACAGGTCGCCCGCCCGCCCCAGGAGCTCCTGCCTGTCGGCTACGAAGTAGGCGAGCGACGGCCGGGCCAGGTACACGGCGCCCGCGCTGTTGAGCCGCTGAGGGTCGACCGGCTCCACCGCGCCGCTGGACTGTCCGAACAGGGCCAGGACTCCGCGCGGACGCAGCGAGTCCAGACTGGCGTCGAACGTGTCGCGGCCGACCCCGTCGTAGACCGCAGCCACGCCCTCGCCGCCGGTGAGCTCGCGAACGGCCGGGGCCACCGGGGTCCGCGTGTACCGGATGATCTCGTCCGCGCCCGCCTCCAGGGCGATCCGCTCCTTCTCGTCGGTGGACACGGTGCCGATCACCCGCGCGCCGCGCGCCTTGGCCAACTGGGTGATGAGCAGCCCGGTGCCGCCCGCGGCGGCGTGCACCAGCACGGTCTCGCCCTCGGCCACCGGGTGCACCGAGTGGGTGAGGTAGTGGGCGGTCATGCCCTGGAGCATGAGCGCGGCGGCCTGTTCCGTGCTGACGGCGTCGGGCACCGGGACGAGCAGGGCGGCACTGACCACGGCCTGGTCCGCGTACCCGCCCGGGGCCATCGCCCAGCCGACCCTCTGACCGACCCGCAGGTCCGTGACTCCCTCGCCCAACGCGGCGACCGTCCCGGCCGCCTCCATTCCGGGGACGTAGGGGAGCGGGACCTTGTAGGCACCCGAGCGCTGGTAGACGTCGATGAAGTTGACGCCTCGGGCCTCGACGTCCACGAGTGCCTCGCCCGGGCCCGGTACGGGGGCCTCGGTCTCGGTCAACCGCAGGACCTCGGGTCCGCCGTGCTCCTCGATGACGATCGCGCGCATGGTTCTCCTCGGTGGGTGATGGGGGCCGCCACCGGGGCCGGGGCGCGGCCTTCCGCCTGCCTCGGAGTCCCGGTTCAGTCGTCGACGTTGATCCTGTGCAGAGCGTAGTCCGTGTAGAGCGCGGCGATCGGTTCGGTGCCCGGGCCGGGGCGCATGACCACGCCGACCCTCCGCCGCTCCTCGTCGTCGAGGTCGCCGTCGTCGGGCAGCGGCTGCTGGTCGGTGGCGGAGAGCACGAGTTCGTCGTTGACCCACATGCGCAGGTCGATGTACGGGTCCTCGCCGTCCTCGGCCACGTACTCGCAGGCGAGCTTGAGGTTGTTGGTGACCAGGTCGTCCACGTCGACGTCGTAGGGCAACCCCTCGACCCCGGACTCCTCGTCGAGGAGGTCGAAGGGCTCGAACCCCCTGACCTCCGAGGTCTCGGCGATCGCGGTGTCCCCGCTCTCCTCAGTCACCCGACGGATCTGCGCCTGGGCTCCGTCGAAGCGCAGGAGCGCCTCGTACATGGTGCGTTCGTCCTCGCCCGCCTGGTCCCAGCAGCGCACGCCGAAGCTGGTCTCGGCGGGGCCTTCCAGCGGAACCAGGTTGGTGCTGATGAGGACGCGGTCCGGGGTCTGCCTGTCGTAGGGGACGATCGTGCCCCGGGAGTCGTTGAGGGTGGGGTCGAGCTGGAACACCACGGCGTTCTGCTCGGCCCAGTAGCCGTCCGAGTACTCGGGGTCCTCGGGGTGGAAGGTGCGGGTTTCGGACCAACCGGGGTCGGTGGCGAAGTCCGTGACGTAGATGCTGGTGGTGTCCTCGGGCGGATCGTCCGAGCCGGAGAACAGGACGGTGGCGCCCACCCCCGCGACGAGGACGACGACGAGGGCTGCGCCGCCGATGAGCATCAGCCTGCGACGACCGCCTGGTTTCCCGCCGTTGGGCGACCCCGGGGACTGCCCGGGCCCTTGGGGGCCGTTGGGGCCGTGCGGACCGTTGGGGGCGCCGGGGCCGCCGGGCACCTCGTGGGGCGAGTTCCCGCCCGGGGGCTGGTGGTGCTGGTTCGGGCCGTACCCACCCTGGGCCACGGGCGGGTACCCGGGGTGGTGCTGCTGCGGGCCGCTGATCGGGGAGTGTCCACCGCTCGGTCCGGAATGGGCCCCTGCTCCCGACGGGTGGTGGCCGTAGCCGCCCTGCTGCGGACCGGACGGCGGGCTCTGGAACTGGGGGAGGTGGCCCTGGGGGTACCGCTGGACGTGCTCGGCGGGCGGTACCGACTGCTGGAACGGGGGCTGCTGGAACCGCGTCTGCTGATGCGGGGGCTGCTGGAACTGGTCCTGGTGGGGCGGCGTCTGCTGGTTCGGCTGGGCCTGATGGGGCGTGGAGAACCGAGGGTCCTGGTGGGGCTGATGCGGGGCCTGGAGATGATTCTGGGGCGGAGCCGAGCTCGACCGAGGCTCCGAGGGCTGCCCCTGCGGCGGGGTGACGGGCTCCGTCGGGTCCGGTGCGGGCGGGCCCTGTGGCCCGGCGCCCGCGGCGGGGACCGTGGGCCGACCCTCCGGCGGCGCCTCCACCGGCGTGGTGGCGTCCTCGACCGGTACCTGGTCCTGAAGCACGGGCTCGGTGGGCTCCGGAGGTCGGCCGGGCACCGGGGTGCTGCTCGGCGGAGCCCACGAGGTGCTGATCGTGCGCCGTACCTCCGCCTCTCCCGGCTCCTGCTGGCCGGTCAGGCGGGCCAGCAGTTGCTTGGACGTGGGGCGGTTCTCCGGCTTCTTGTCCAGCGCTGCCCCGACCAGGTCCAACAGGCTCGGGTCGAGCCCGTCCAGCTTGGGCGGCGCGGTGGAGATGTTGTGCAGCACCGCGGGGACGGTGCCCGCGTCGAAGGGCGCACGGCCGGTCCCCGCGAAGGCCACCAGGCAGCCCCATGCGAAGACGTCGGCCGCCGCCGTGGCCTGTTCTCCCAGGATCAGTTCGGGCGCCATGTAGGAGGGGGTGCCCATGAGCTGGCTGGACCGGGTGACCGCACCGCCGGAGTCGTCCAAGGCGCGGGCGATCCCGAAGTCGATCACCTTCGGGCCGACGGGAGACAACAGGACGTTGGCGGGCTTGAGGTCCCGGTGCACGATCCCCGAACCGTGGATCGCCGTCAACGCCGCCGCCACACCCATGGCCAGACCGTCCAGGGTTCCGCCGCGCATCGGTTCGCCGCCACGGACCGCCTGGTCCAGGTTGGGCCCGGGCACGTACTCCGAGACGATGAAGAGGGGTTCGCCCTCCAACCGGGCGTCGATGACTCCGGCGGTGGAGAAGCGGGCGACCCGGCGGGCGGAGGCGACCTCGCGGGCGAACCGCAGCCGGAAGGACTCGTCGTCGGCCAGGTCGGGGTGGATCAGTTTGACGGCCACGGAACGGTCGGCGGCGTCCCTGGCCAGGTACACGGTGCCCATACCACCGCGTCCCAGGCGGCCGACGATCCGATAGCCGTCGAGTTCGCGCGGATCGCCTGCGCGCAGGGGTTTACCGCTTTCGTGTCCGTTGGACGTCACAGTTGGGGGTCCCTTGTATGGATCGTGTGATTCGCGCGTATCAGCGTACCGATCTCGACACGCCGTGCGCGTTCCGGTTGTCCCGGCCGTTCCGGGCGTTGAAGCGGGCCGGAACTGGGCCGATTCGAGCTGTCGTGGGCGGTGCACCGGGCGGGGGCGGGGCTCGGGGGCGGGAGGTGGCGGTCAGCCCCAGCCGGGCGCGTCCAGCCGAAGGCTCCCGAAGAGGCGGGCCGACCGTCGGTCGGATCGGCGGTACGCGGCCGGAGGGGACCGGCCGAGGTTGTCGAGGGACGTTCGGTCAGGGACACGGATGAGCGCGCCTGCCGGGCGCCGACCAGGCGGCGGAGCTCACGGGCCGTGCAGGTGCTACCCGAGGTGATGTCGAGAACGCGCAAACAGTTCCAAGGAAGCACCGCTTTCGATAGGATTCGAATACTTGTTCGAATGCCTGGCCGTACTTCCCCACGGGTGGGCCCTTCCGGCGGTGTGCGCTCGTACACGGCCGGACACCAGCAGGAGGAGTCGGTCGATGGTGGGGGGAACTGTCGTGGGACGGTACTTCGGGGCGAAGGTCGCGGTCGTCGAGGACGAGGGCCGACCCACCCGTTTCACCTGGGAGGGCCGGGTGTACGGCATACGCAGGATCATCGACCACTGGGTCACGCTGCGCCGCGACTGGACCCCCGGCGCGGGTTCCCAGGTGCCCGAACGCGGACACTGGCGGGTGGAGGCGGGTTCGGCCTACGCGCAGGGTGTGTACGAGCTCCGGCACGACACCTCCACCGGCGAGTGGTCGCTCAGCCGGGTGTGGGGCTGAGCGCAGACCGCTGGAGCCACCGCGGTCGCGTCGGGGAACCGGGGGCCACCGGTGGTCGGGGGCTCGGGGCGGTGGCCGTCACGGCCCGACCCGGTCGGGAAGGGGAAGCAGCCCCGGGCCACGGCCGACATCGCCCGGGACGAGGCCGAACGAGGCCAGGTCCGACCTGCCCTCGTGCAGGGGCATCGCGTTGCGGTCGGTGCCCTCGCGGACGAAACCGGCGGCCTCGGCCACCCGGCACGAACCGGTGTTGCCCGTGGCGGCCTTGAGCTCCACCCGCTGGAAACCCTGCCCGAGGGCCCACCGGGACACGGCCACGACCGCCTCGGTGGCCAACCCACGGCCACGGCCCCACGGCGAGATCCAGTAACCGATCTCGGTGACCATGGCGGCCCACTGCGTGCGCAGCAGCGCCACGGAACCGGTGAACCGGCCCGTCGCCCTGTCCACCACGGCCCAGTGCTGGCCGTCGCCGCCGGTCCGGATGGCCGGGGCGACGTTCAGACAGAAGTGCTCCGCCGACTCCCGGGTGTAGGGCAGCCCGGGCGCGGGCAGCGGAATCCACCGCTGGAGCTCGGGGTCCACGCACGAGGCGTGCACGTCGTCGATGTCGTGTTCGAGCAGGGATCGCAGGCGCAGGCGCTCGGTCTCCAGGATGACCGCGGGCATGATCGGAGCGCTCTGGACTGTGGCCATGCGTGTGTTCCCCCTGTGCGTACGAACCGCCGGGTGGTTCCGGGCACCGATCAAGATACGGCGTCACACGGGCGTGTGGAACCGGGTTCCGTCAACCCGCACCCCTGCTCGTCCCGGCGGTGGGGTGCCGGAACGCCCCACCGCCACGGGGTTCAGAGCAGACCGTTGACGACCCTCTGGCGGATGACCGTGTCGAACACCTCGGAGAAGGTGTTGCCCGGACACTCGGTCTGGAGCCAGTCCCGGTGTCGGGCCACCGCCTCCTGCTCGGTCGCCGCACCGGTGTCCGGGTGCACGTACTCGATCCGCTCGGCCGCGTCCACGCCGGTGAGGGCGCACAGGACCCGCAGGACGTCCACCAGCGAGTCCTGGGCCGCCTGCGTCGGCAGCTCGTGGGTGAAGTCGCCGAGCAGGCACACGCCGATGTTGCCGTGGTTGAACCCGAACGCGTGGCCGGCCGTCACCGACTCCGCCAGGCCCGGCAGGGGGACCCCTCGGAAGATCGGGAGGCCGCCACCCGAGTGGCGACCCTCGTAGATCCCGCCCTCGGGGTCGATCAGCAGGTGGTAGCCGACGTCGCCCCACTCCTGCTGAACGGCGTGCAGGTGGTAGACGGCGCGCACGTCCGCCGAGTGGTCGTCCGTGGTCGCCATCGCCGTGTGGTGCACGGTCAGCGCCTGAACCGGGTGGAACTGGGCGGCCCAGAGGTCGTTGCCGTCCTCGTCGAAGCGCAGCGACTCGTCGGCGCCCCACCCCGCCCGGGTGCGCACCCGCAGGACGGAACCGCCGGAGAGGGTGGTGACCCCCTCGTCCTCGGCGGAGAGCGACACCCGCTCCTGTCCGCCGAGCCGCAGCTCCTCACCGTCGTGCAGGTTCAGGGCGGTCAGGTCGGCGCCGTCCGCGCCGCGCACCTCGTAGCCGGTCGCTCCCTCGGGGGCGCGCGCCATGGCCGAGGCCGAGGGAGGCAGGTGCTCGGGTCCGGCCGTGTGGAAGTGCAGGTCCTGCCAGCCGCCCAGTCCCTCCGCGGTCTCGAAGCGCACCGCGGCGTTCTCGGAGACGGCGTCGGGCGCCTGGGTGGCGGAGACGAGGTCGAAGCGGCGCTTTGGGCGGACGATGGCACCGGTGGCGTCGGCCGGTTCGCTGAGGATCCTGGGCGCCGTCAGGGCGGCGGAGGACTCCCCAGTGGTCCGTGCGGAGGCGGTGGCGGAGGCGAGCAGCGCGGGGGCGAACGCGGAGAGGCCGGTCACGGTGGTGGCACCGGCGAGGAAGTGACGCCGTCGCATGGCGAGTTCCGTTCCGTTTGGGGGTGGGTACCGGGATCAGGGGTGTTCGGGTACCGGCAAAGAGTGCCACAGGGCCGTGTCGCACGGCGTTCGACGCGCTTGCGAGGCGGGACCGGCCCAGGCCGAAGCCCACAGCCCGCTCCGCCCCCTGGTGGTCCCCTGGGCTCAAGGAGGTGGACGGGAGCGGGTCGAGGTCCGGTCCTGGCCGCAACCCGCTCCCGGGACGAGCCGAAAGCCCTCCCCTGGGCCGATACGTGGATCTGAGAACCAGAAAATGTACGGAGGGTGTTCGACTGGTCGCACAGCGAGATTGCGTGGTGTGTATGCTCCTTCGTGCCCGTCGTTTCCCCTGTTCAGTTGGGGTTACTAGGGTGTTGCCGAGTAGGCCTCCGGGGCCCCGTGCCGTGCCTCCACGGGGTGACGTAGGGCCGCGAACCGGGCGCGAACCCCCTCCGGTTCCCGTCCGGGACTCCCGTACACAGCCCGTCCCCACGCCTTCTCTGGCACAGTTGATGGTGACTTGAGGACCCCGGCACTTCCGCTGGGGCGAGCCGTTCCGGGTCGGGGGGACCCGTGCGAGCGGCATGACCGCCGCGGACTACGCTGGTCCGAATCCCTAACGGACCAGGTGGAACCGGGCAGCTCACAGACCTCTTCTTCTCTTCTCTTCTTCGGGGAGCGATCATGACCAACGACGACCGCGAGGAATCCCGTCGCGGTGAGCAGGAGGGCGCGTGGCAACGGGGCAGCGGACCCGTGCCCGGCCTCGGCGGACTCCTGGACGGACTGCCCGAGAGCGGCAAGGGTGCGCAGGCGCGCGAACCCAGACCCCCTGCGCCGCCGTACAACCCCTTCCGGAGCACGTCCCCGGGGTCGGAGCCCCCACCCCCGTCCGGACACTCCGCAGCCGAGCCCGCGCCCACGGCCTTCACCACTCGGCCGCAGCAGACCAGGCAGCAGGCGCATCCGGAACCCCGGGCCCAACACACGCCCGCGCACACGTACGAGCCCTCCGTCGCCCCCGAGCGCGATCCCCGGTTCAACGTCATCCCCTTCCGTTCGGGCAACCGCCACCCCGGTCCCGCGCAACCCGAACACCCTTCCCCGGCCCCTTCCCCGGCCCCGGCCGCCCAGCCCGAACCCGCGACCCCCGAGTCCCCGCGGACCGAGCCCGAGCTGCCAGAACCCACCACGAACCCCGGCCAAGCGGACGAGAACCGTCCGGCCACCGACCCGAAGCAGAGCGACACCGTGCACGCACACGAAGCAGCGGCACCCTTGGAGGTACCGCAGCACCCGGGTCCGCGCCAGCGGACCGAACCGGAGGAACCACAGGGGGCGCCGGCGCCGGCCCTGGTCCCCGCCATCCAGGCGGCCCGCGAGGCGCTCAACGCCGAGGCACAGAGCGCCGCGGGGGCCCGGGAAGTCCCGGAAACACCCGGTGACGACGTCTGGAGCGACGCGGGCCACGCCTTCGACGACGCCGAGCGCGCCGCCGTCTACCGGGCCATCCGCGATCGCCGGGACGTCCGTGCCGGGTTCCTGCCCGAGCCGGTCCCCACCGACATCCTCACCCGAGTCCTGGAGGCGGCCCACCAGGCGCCCAGTGTGGGGCACACGCAGCCGTGGGACTTCCTGGTCATCGACGACCCCGAGATCCGGGCCCGGGTTCGTGACCTCGCCCAGACCCAGCGCGACGCCCAGGGCCACACCCGGCCGGGCACCCGCGCGCAGGCGTTCTCCGGGCTCAAGGTCGAGGCGGTGCTGGAGAGCCCGATCAACATCGCGGTCACCGTCGACCCCAGCCGCGGACCGCACAGCCCCGGTCGGCACTCCAAGCCCGCCTCCTACTCGGCCGCGCTCGCCGTGGAGAACCTGTGGCTGGCGGCCCGGGCGGAGGGGCTCGGCGTCGGCTGGGTCGCCTTCACCGACGAACGCGACGCGGCCAGCGTCCTCGAACTCCCCTCCCACCTCGAACTCGTCGCGTACCTGTGCGTCGGCTACGTCGAGGACTTCCCCACCGAACCCGAACTCAGCCTCGTTGGCTGGGCCAGGGGACGCCCCCTGTCCTGGGCCGTGCACCGCGACCGCTACGGGCGCCGAGGTCTGCCCGGCCAGGAGCCGACCACCCTGCTGGAGGAGACCATCACCGCCATCGGAGCGCCCAACGCCCGAGCCGTGGAGGAGGCCAGGGACCGACAGGACCGCATGACCAAGCCGCGCGGTTCCCTCGGAGTCCTGGAGGACGTCTCGGTGCGGCTCGCCGGGCTGGCGGGGGAGTGCCCGCCGCCGGTGCCCGAGCCCGCGGCCGTGGCGGTCTTCGCCGGTGACCACGGGGTGTACGCCCAGGGTGTGACCGCCTGGCCGCAGGAGGTCACCGCGCAGATGGTGCGCAACTTCCTGGACGGCGGGGCCGTGGTCAACGCCTTCGCCGAGCAGGTGGGCGCCGAGGTGACCGTCGTGGACGTCGGTGTGGTCGGGGACCTGGCGGGCGGCACCGGCCTGCTGCCGCGCAAGGTCGCTCGGGGGACCGCCGACTTCACCCAGGGCCCGGCGATGACCCGGGACCAGGCGCTCCAGGCACTGGAGGCGGGCATCGAGATCGCCCGCGACCTGGTGTCGGCGGGAAACCGCTGCCTGGTCACCGGCGACATGGGGATCGGCAACACGACCCCGGCCGCCGCTCTGGTCTGCGCGTTCACCGGAGCGGACCCCGCCACGGCGACCGGCCGGGGGACCGGCGCGGACGACGCCACCTATGAGCGCAAGGTGGAGGCCGTGCGCCAGGCGCTGAAGGCCAACCCCGTGGACGAGGCGGACCCGATCGGAACCCTCGCCGCGCTCGGCGGCCTGGAGCACGCCGCACTGGCCGGGTTCGTCCTGGGCGGGGCGGCGCTGCGGGTGCCGGTGCTCCTGGACGGCGTGATCGCCGGTTCCGCCGCGCTCGCGGCCGCCGCGATCTCGCCGGACTCCCTGAGCGCCTGCTTCGCCGGGCACCGCTCCACCGAACCCGGTCACGCGATCGCCCTGGATCACCTCGGCCTCACACCGCTGATCGATCTCGAGATGCGCCTGGGTGAGGGCTCCGGGGCGCTGCTCGCGCTGCCGATGCTCCAGGGTGCGGTGCGCGCGCTGCGCAACGTCGCCACCTTCGACACCGCTGGTGTGACCACCGGCCAGTGAACTGACCGGGCGCGGGCCACCCGTGGGTGCTGACCCCCGCACGGGCTCGGGAAGACGACGGCAGGGGACCCCGCCACCGAGGAGGTGGGCGGGGTCCCCTGCCGTCGGGATCATCCGACCTGTTACGCGTAGCAGTGCCAGTGCCAGGGCCAGTGCCCGTGGGGCGGTCGGCGTGGATGACGCCCTCGCAGGGCCATGCGAGGGCGTGACGCGTGCCCGGGCCGGTGCATCGCGGTCCCGGAGACCGCCGCGACGGGGCCCTCACGAGGCCGGTTGGGTCTTCCGGACTCCGGGGGCCTCCCGAGAGGCCGTGCCCGCCCACACACCCTGAGGCGGGCTGGGGCGGCCCGATGCGGCGCGCGTCACGCCGGTCCGCCCCCGCCCCTTTACCTCCACGTGATGCCGCGTTGGCAGGCTACTTTGGAGCCAACACCGAACATCGCTGGCGGCGCGCCGGGCCCGTCCGCGCGCGCACCCCGTCGACGGAGCCGGGGGCCGGTGCGGACGACCGAAAGGGTGCGATCCGTGACCTATCTCCTGGGCCTGCGCATGCGGGACCGCGACGTCCTCGTCGTCGGAGGCGGGAGGGTGGCCCAACGCCGGGTCCCCGTCCTGCTGGAGGCCGGTGCCCGCGTCACCCTCCTCGCCCCCGAGGTGTCAGCTGCGCTGGAGGACCTCGCCGACGCCGGGCGCCTCACCTGGCTCCGCCGCTCCTGGGGGCCGGGTGACGTCAGCGGCCCCGACGCCCCGGCCTACTGGCTGGTGCACGCTGCCACGGACTCCCCGGAGGCAAACGCGGCGATCGCCGAGGAGGCCGAGGCGTCCCGCATCTGGTGCGTTCGCGCCGACGACCGCCACTCCTCCTCCGCCTGGACCCCGGCCAGCGGCTCCGCCAACGGCGTCACCGTGGGCGTCGTCGCCTCGGGTGACCCCCGTCGCTCCGCCGGGTTGCGCGACGCGGTCGTCGACGGTCTGGCCGACGGCACCCTGGACGCCAGGCGCGGTCGCGAGCGCCTGCGCGGCGTCGCCCTCGTCGGCGGCGGCCCCGGCGATCCCGGGCTCATCACGGTGCGCGGCCAGCAGTTGCTCTCCCAGGCCGACGTCGTGGTGGTGGACCGCCTCGCCCCGACCCCGCTCCTGGACCGCCTCCCCTCGGAGGTCGAGATCGTGGACGCCTCCAAGATCCCCTACGGGCGTTCGATGACACAGGACGACATCAATTCCGTCCTCGTCGAGCGGGCCCGCGAAGGCAGGTTCGTAGTCCGGCTCAAGGGCGGTGACCCCTTCCTCTTCGGCCGGGGCGGTGAGGAGGCCGCCGCCTGCGCCGCCGCCGGTGTTCCCGTGATCGCCGTCCCCGGTGTGACCAGCGCCCTCGCCGGACCGGCGAGCGCCGGCATCCCCGCCACCCATCGGGGTGTGGCCCAGGACGTGCACATCGTCTCCGCGCACGTCGCCCCCGACGACGCCCGCTCCACTGTGGACTGGGCCGGGCTGGCCAGGGCGGGTGGGACGCTGGTCGTCCTCATGGGGGTGCAGCGCATCGAGGCCATCGCGGACGCCCTCGTCGAGCACGGGCGCTCCCCGGACACACCCGTCGCCGTGGTCCAGGAGGCCACGCTGCCGGGTCAGCGAACGGTGACGGGTACGCTGGCGGACATCGCCGCCTCGGTCCGATCAGCCCAAGTGCGGCCCCCCGCCGTGGTGATCATCGGAGAAGTGGTCAAAACTGCGCGGGATCTTGACATACTGCACACGGGAGTCCAGTTCGAGACCGATCGACTGGCAACCGGGCGCGATCTCCAGTGAGACCCCCACGACGGTGAGCGAGAGCCGCGCCGACGGGGGATTTCCCAGTACCGATGAGGAGGGCATACCGATCATGACCCGGCCGTCGGCCGCACCGAACGCCTCGGGCGAGGGTGCCTCGGACCGGTTCGGAACCGGACCGGACGCCGCCTCCGCCCAGCCCGCCGCACCGGGCTCCGCATCCGCCCCGCTGGCCGGAGTCCCCGACAGCGAACGCCGGGGACCCACCGTCCCCGTGCCCGTGAGGCCCGCCAAGCACCGCGCCCCCACCAACGAGGACGACCGCTTCGAACAGGTACTGGAGTCCCTGCGCAAGCAGATCCGGGACCTGGAGTTCGCCGAGGGACTGGCCGGAGCCGAGGACGGGCAGGCCCTCCAGGCCGACGTCCTGGCCCAGCTCTCCGACTACGTGCTGCCCCGCGTGCGCCGCCCCGACATCCCCCTGCTCATCGCCGTCGCCGGCTCCACCGGCGCGGGGAAGTCGACCCTGGTCAACAGCCTGGTCGGCGAGCAGGTCACCACCACCGGCGTACGCAGGCCCACCACCAACAGCCCGGTGCTGGCCTGCAACCCGGCCGACGTCGACTGGTTCAGCGAGGCGTCCTTCATCCCGTCCCTGCCCCGCGTGCGTCAGCAGGGTCTGGCCATGCCCGGCAAGGACGGCATGCTGGTGCTCGCCGCGACCGAGGCCATGCCCCCGGGTGTGGCCCTGCTCGACACCCCCGACGTCGACTCCGCCGTCGCCGCCCACCACGAGTTCGCCGCCAAGTTCCTGGACGCCGCCGACCTGTGGGTGTTCGTCACCACCTCCGGCCGGTACGCGGACGCCCGCGTGTGGGAGTTCCTCCAGGTGGCCCGGGACCGCGACACCTCGTTGGCCGTCGTGCTCTCCCGCGTGCCCCGCAAGGGACGCCGCCAGCTCCTGGACCACTTCGGCGCCATGCTGGAGGCCAACGGTCTGGGCGCCGCCGCCCGCTTCGCCATCCCCGAGACCGACCAGATCGAGGGCGAGCGCTTCACCTCCAACGTCGCCGACCACATCCGCGAGTACCTGGCGGACGTGGCCGGTGAGGCCGAGCAGCGCGACCGGGTGTCCCGGCGCACCTTCATCGGGGTCATCGACAGCTTCCGCACCCGTGTCCCCGAGCTGGCCCGCCAGGTCGAGGCACAGATCGAGACCGGGCGCACTCTGGGCGCCTCCGTCGACGACGCCTACGTCGGCGCGATCGACCGGATCGACACCGCCCTGGGAAACGGCTCACTGCTGCGCGGCTCCCTCCTTGCCCGGTGGCAGGAGGTCGCGGCCAGCGGAGAGCTCGCCAGGAGCCTGCGCCTGCGCGGCAAGAAGTCCCGCAAGGGCCGCGCCGAACAGGCCGAGCGGGGCCAGCGGGTCAGCGCCCTGGAACGCGCCGTCCGCGACTCCCTGGAGGCCCTGGTGGTCTCCGCCAACGACCGCGCCTGGGACCGGATCGAGGAGCAGTGGCGGGACGTCCCCGGCGGGGGCGAACTGGCTGACCAGGCCCTCGACCAGCCCGGCAGGGGAATGCTCGCCAAACAGGTCCGCCAGGAGATCGCCGAGTGGCAGCGCGGGATCGCGGAGATGACCGCGGCCAACGGCGCCACCAAGCGGTCGGTGGCCCGGTTCGTCACCTTCGACCACGACGTCGTCGCGCTGGTCATGATCATCGACCTGCTCGGCTACGAACGATCCCACTCCGGAGGCGGCGCCCACGTGGCCGACACCTCCGGTCCGTCCCCACAGCGCCTGCTCAAGGGGCTGTTCGGCGCCCAGTCGTTGCGCAGCATCGGCGGGTCCGCGAGGGAGGACCTGCGCCAGCGGGTCCTCGGGCTGCTCTCCCACGAGCGCGTGCCCTTCGACCACGCCCTGTCCAAGGCGGGCATCCCGTCCGACGACACCGCCGTCCAGCTCTATCAGGCCACGTACAACCTTGAGATCGCACGATGACAACTCAGTGGAACCCCGCGCACGCGGGTGACGCCGGTCCGGACCGGAACCGAGCCGAGGGCGCGGAGCGCGAGCCCGCGCCCGCCGGGCGGGGTTCGGAGGAGCGCGGCGCAGCCGCACGGGGTTCCGCCGCGAGCCCCTGGAACGACGCCCCCGCGACGTCGTCGCCGGACCCGGACCGGTCCGCCGGAGCCGAGGAACCCGCTCCCTACCAGAGCGGACCCTGGCGCGGCTACACGATGCCGGTGCCCGAGCACCCCGAGCACGCCGAGGAGCGGGAACGGGCAGCGGAGGAGAACTCCGCCTACGACCCACCCGCCTACGACGGGATTACCGGCTACCCCGACCCGTCCGGGACCGGGGCGGCTCAGGGCGCGACCCAGAGGGCGGTGCCCGACGAGGGCGCGGACGAAGAGGGGGCCGGGGCCGACGACGGCACCGTGCCCACCGACTCGCGCCCCGAGTCCGCCGAGTCGGCCGGGGCCCGCCAGCGCAGGTTCGGACGCCACGCGCGCTCCTCCGCCCAGGTGGCCGAGGGGACGGAGGCGAACGGGACCGCGCAGCGACGCCGTCAGGGCGACGCGGACCAGGACGACGACCCGGACGGACTCGCGGGCTGGGTCGGCAGCCTCACCGAGGCGGCCGACGACACCCGCATCGCCGGACGCCACACGGGAAGTTTCCCGGTGGTCACCCCGGAGACCGAGCGCCCCGAGGACCAGGGTGAGCGCAGCCGTGGCGAGAACGGACGGGACCGGGCCGAGGGCGGGCAGGGCGAGCGCGGGCGCGGCAGACGCGACCGGGTCGGCAGTGATCGCGACGGTCACGACCCCGAAGAACGTGAGCGGGACGAGCCGGACCAGCCCGACGGGCAGGAGGGGACGCGACGTCCGCACACCTCCCGTCCGACCCCCGGTGTGGCCCAGCCCGCCACCGCCACCTGGGTTCCCGGACCCGAGGACGAGAGCGTCGCCGACGATGCCGAGGAGGAGCGAGGGGAACCGGGCGAGACCGCCACTCCTGGCACTGCCGACGCCGGGTTCGACCTCCTCGACGACGAGGGCGCCGCCCGCGCGGCCGCCTCGGAGACCTCGGCCAAGCCCACCGTCGACGAGTCCACCGACGTTCCGCAGGGGGAGGAGGCGGCCGACGACGGCCCCGAACCCCTTCCCCGCCGGGTTCCCGGACCCTCAGCGGTCTCGGGGGCCTTCCGGGCGATCGGTGGCGACACCGTCGCAGCCGAACCCGCGTCCGGTTCCGCGTCCAGCGCCGAGGGCACCGCCCCGGAGGAGGACGACGAGGAGTACCGGCCCACCAGCGGTGACCACTGGCAACCCACCAGCACCACCAGCCGCGCCGAGCTCATCGAGCGCCTGGACGCCTTGAACACCCTGACTGAGCTCGGTCAGGGCGACCTTCCCGAGAAGGTCCTCGGCCAGGCCAGCCAGCTGCTGGACCACGCCGGTGCCCGCCTGCGCCTGTCCGGGGACCACACCGTCGTGGCCCTGGCCGGAGGCACCGGGAGCGGCAAGTCGTCGCTGTTCAACGCCCTGTGCGGTCTCGAACTCTCCCAGACCGGCGTCACCCGCCCCACCACCTCCAAGGCCCACGCCTGTGTGTGGGGCCACGAGGGCGCGGACGCGCTCCTGAGCTGGCTGGGCGTGCCCACGCGCTACCGCCACTCGCGCACCGGGGTCCTGGACACCAGCAACTCCGAGCTCACCGGACTGGTCCTGCTCGACCTGCCCGACCACGACTCGGTCCGCAGCATGCACACCGCCGAGGCCGACCGGCTCATCGGCTCGGTGGACCTGCTCGTGTGGGTGCTCGACCCGCAGAAGTACGCCGACGCCGCCGTCCACCACCGCTACCTGGCCAAGATGGCCGGGCACGGTGCGGTCACTGTCGCCGTTCTCAACCAGGTGGACCGGGTCGCTCCGGACGAGCTGGAGGAGCTCCTCACCGACCTGCGCCGGCTCCTGGAGACGGAGTCCGGTGTGCACCCGAGGGTGATCACCACCTCCACTGTCACCGATCAGGGCATCCGCGAGGTGCGGGAGTTCCTGGGTGAGACGGTCGTCGAGCGCCGGGCCCTGGTCGACCGCCTGGTCGCGGACCTGGACCAGGTGATCGTCCCCTTCGAGGAGTTCTACGGCGAGGGCGAGGTCCCCGCGACGGTCTCCGCCGAGGTGCGGTCCCAGGTGCAGGAGGGGCTGGCCAAGGCGGCCGGGGTCACGGCCGTCGCGGACGTCGTCGAGACCAACGACGTGCGCCGGGGCAAGCGCAGGGTCGGCTGGCCGGTGGCCCGCCGCGCCGCCAAGCTGCGCAAGGACCCGCTCGCCGCGGTCCAGCTGGACTTCCTGCGCCGGGACGAGCCGGGCGTGGGCGGACCGGTGGACGCGCACGAGGCCGAACTCGAGACCGCGCTGGGCGAGGCGGCCGACGAGGTGTCCGAGGGGATGCCCGGTCCGTGGCGCCGCCGGATGCGCGCGGCCGCACGCAGTGGCGTCTCCGAGCTGCCGGGCGAACTCGGTGAGGCGGTCGCCGGTGCGGTCGGTGACCCCGACCGCAGCCCGTCGTGGTGGCGGATGGCCCGGACCGTGCAGTACGTGCTGCTCGCGGTGGCCGGGGCGGGGTTCGCGTGGGCCGTGGTGTCCCTGCTGAGCTGGCTCGGCGGCGGCATCACCGGGCTGCGTATGTTCGACGACCCCGTCTTCGTCGCCTACGCGGGCGCCGTGGTCGTGGCCGGTCTGTTGGTGGGCTGGCTGACCGGGGTGGGCTGCGGGAACCTCGTGGAGGTGGCCGCCGTCCAGCGCCGCGAGGAGGTGGAGCGCACGGCTCAGACGCGGGTGCGGGAGATCGCCGGGCGTCGGGTCGTGGCGCCGATGGAGGAGGAGCTCGCCCGCTACCGGGCCTTCCGGGCCGCCTACGAGGTGGCGCGGACCCAGGACTGAGCCACGGCCCCGCGGGGCCGGTCGGCCCCGGAAGGGGCGCGGACCGCGGCGGCTGGACAAAGGAGGGCCGGTCGGGGGCGAACCC
>NZ_JAGPXK010000079.1:0-429 GCF_018070675.1 Nocardiopsis sp. B62
GCCGCCAAGCGCACGCTCGGCCAGCGCCATTTCGACGTCCAGCTGATCGGCGGCATCGTGCTTCACGAGGGCGACATCGCCGAGATGAAGACCGGCGAAGGCAAGACGCTGGTCGCAACGCTCGCGGTCTATCTCAACGCGCTCGCCGGCAAGGGCGTCCACGTCGTCACCGTCAACGACTACCTCGCCAGCCGCGACTCCGGCTGGATGGGCCAGATCTACGGCTTCCTCGGCCTGACCACCGGCGTCATCGTGCATGGCCTCGACGATGCCGAGCGCAAGGCGGCCTATGCCTGCGACATCACCTACGGCACCAACAACGAATACGGGTTCGACTATCTGCGCGACAACATGAAGTACCGGCTCGAGGACATGGTCCAGCGGCCGCACTTTTATGCGATCGTCGACGAAGTCGACTCCATCCTGATC